>CALBBI010000090.1:0-7754 GCA_937926935.1 uncultured Bacillota bacterium | reverse complement strand
TCAACATACCTAGGTAAATTAATTACGAAAAAGATATTTGATAAAAAACAAAGCCCATATTTAGAAATATTTATCGGTTGCATTCTTACTAAACTAGTAAACCTAATTCCAATAGTATCAGTAATTTACACAATATTCCTTGTATTATTCGGTCTAGGTTTAATCTACAACATGATACTTAAAGTACGTAAGAAAAATATCTAACAAAAAATACTAAGTGCGATTACTTAGTATTTTCTTTATTTTCAGTTTTCTTTTTATCTTTTAAATACATTTTGTTAATTAATTTTACCTTAACGCCTTTTTCTCTAGCAAAGCATTTCTTTACGCCTTCTGGTAAATTTTTCTTATATACCTTCATTATTTCCACCTCACAAACTAAATTTCTAGCCCATTATACCACAAACTAGCTAATTATTTCAATTTTTTTCTCATATTTTTATTTTGCGTTACCTCAATAACTCTTTTATAAAGTCCCGCTAGCTCCTTTGAAGTAAAAAACTCTCTATTAAGTTGAATATATAATAACTTAATTGCTCTTTCATCATAATACATCTCTTTATCAATATTAGTATTGGTATTTTTGACCATAACATTAAACCCAGCTATAGCTTCTTCATTAATAGGAGTTTCAATAAACTGAATAACACTATCTCTCCTAGAATAAAAAGCATCACGTACCTCTTTAATTTGACGCTTAACACCTTCATATAAATTTCTAATTTGTTTAAATTTCATAATAATTCCTTTCTCGAATTGTAAATTATTCTACCACGTTCACTTCATATTGTAAATATTTTGAAAAAACTCTATAATTAGGGTAGAGGTACATATGAAAAAAATAAATATCACAGTTAATCTAAAAAATAAACAAGACTTATATAATCCTTATAATAACTCTATCTTAAATGATAATCTAAGTTCGTACTTACTAAACTCCTTACGAGGCCTTGGCCTTAAAGAAAAAGTCCAAATAACCATTATCCATACCGAGGACATCTCCCTAGAAGAACAAAAAAATATCGAAAACATCATTCATACTAACTTCTATCGCATTGATTTTGAAGATGCCATACATACTAAAGCTTACCATATCCGCGCTATTATCTTATTAATTATTGGCATAATCTTACTATGGATATCTTATTACTTAAATACTAATAATATCTATATTATTGAAGAATTAATACTTATACTAGGCTGGGTTGCTATCTGGGAAGTTGCTGACTATCTTCTTTTTGAAGACACCAAAAATAGAATTAAAAGTAAAAGAATAGACGAACTAACTAAAGCCACAATTAAGTTTGTCAAGGAGGATAACTAATGAAAAAATATCTTAGTGAATACATTAAATATATTGACGATATTATAAAAAATGGCCAAGTAACCAAAGAAATACTTGATACCCATCTAATAAAAATAACTTTCTTTCAACACGAACGCCTAATTCACTTACTTGTAACCTTATTCTACGCCATCTTTACCTTAGCCTTCTTAGCCTTAGGCACCATCCATTACATTTTCTTCATTATCTTCTTAATTTTAATAATCTTCTTAATATTCTATATTTTTCATTACTTCTTCCTAGAAAACAGCGTTCAATATCTCTACAAACAATATGATATCTTAAAACACTCCCTAAAATAATATAATGTCTTAGGACGTGGTTTTATGAAACAATTTCCACCGAACATTAATCCTGAGTTATTTTCAACAATTGGCGCTATAACAGGCTTTATCTTAGAAAGTGATTTTGATGCCAACGAACTAAATTCTATTGGTAACTGGATAATCTTAGTAGGGCAATTCATGCTAACCACGGCCGCTCAACAACAACTAATAAATGCTAGATATCAAAATAATACCGGTAGTAAAATCAAATCTGATGCTCATGACCATACCAAAAAAAACAGCGAATACGCGACTAAGGAAGACTTTGCCAAAATAATAACCTGGCTTCGCCAAGTAGAACAAGAACTTAATAAATATACCCAACAATAAATTGTCTGAAACATAAAAATATGTTAAGATATAAGAGAATAGAAAGAGGATACTATGAAAATACTAAGAAACATTATTCGCATTTTTGCAGCCTTACTACTTATTGCTAACTTTATTCTTATTTTATCAACTAGATATGAAATCTTTAACGTAAGAACGATAAAAAATACTGGTGATTACATGAACCCTACAATTAAAGATGGTAACCTTGTCGTTTCTCTAAAAAAATCTTCTTATAAAAAAGGAGAGATTATCTTAGTTAAACAAACTGACGAGTACTATATTTCAAGAATTACTAACATAGATAACTACTCAGTAGAAACTAAAGATGATAACCGTAATACAAATAACTCCTTAAAAAACATCAATGATATCGAAGGAAAAGTCGTTTTAGTCATTAACAAAGAAGTAATGATGCTATATATTATAACCATTGCTTTAGTATGTTTATTATTAGTTAGCGATATGTTCATAACATTAAGTACATCAACAGAAACCAACCCATTTTAAAAGCCCGAATTACTTCGAGCCTTTTTTCTTTTTCTTCTTCTTATCTTCGGTTTTATCTTCAATAACTACCGCATCAACTGCACCCTTAGGGTTTTTCTTATCATTCTTAGAAACCTTAACTGTTGTAACTTCCGTCATACTCTTACGATTAAAAATATAACCAAATATCTCTAAACCAGCATAAATCATTAAAATAATACCAATAGCTTGAAAAGCCAAGTTAGCTTCCAAAATAGTGTATAACCCACCACCTATTAACAAAACAGCAATACCTAACATTACATAAAATTTACTAGTTTTCTTATCAACATACAAAGCATTAATTAAACGATTAATTCCACTAAATAATATCCAACCACCAATAACTAATCTTACTAACCATTCAATAACTTCCGCTAAAAGAATAAATACTAAACCAATAACAATAGCCATAATTCCTAAAACCATCCCTGACGAAGTCGTATCACTATCTCTTTTAACATCCATATAATTCTTAATACAACTAATCGCCCCACTAATAATAATAACTCCTCCAAGTACCCTTGATACAATTACCACTACCGCATCAGGATTAGTATACATAATAGCGCCTAAAATTAAAAAAATAATCGAACTAACTAAGGACGCTATACTATTATAAGTTTTAACTTCAATTTTCATAATTTCCTCATTTCTAACAAAATTATACAACAAAATACTATCTGTTTTCAACTAGTTATGATACAATATAAAAGAAAGTAGGGATAATATGAATTCTAATAATAATTTACCTAAATTAAACAATGATACTACTAGTGAAACTTCTATTTTTAAGAAAGTCTCATCTCCAATAGATAATAATAATGCTACTCCAAGTACTTTAAATGATAAAAAAGATGATACAAAAAACTACACTACCCAAGATAATGATACCCTAAAAACTGTAATTAAAGCTTCTATCGATTACATCAAAACCGCTAATAGTCAAAATATCTTTAAACTCCTAACTGAGCTAATCTTTGTTCTTGTTTTCGTTATAATAGTAAAGTTTCCTTTTGACTTAATAATTGACCTCGGTCATAACATATTCACCGCCTTAGGTATAGACTATACCAGTAACGCTCTTGCCTTCTGGAACATTTCCTTTAATGTTTTATACACCATAATTGGACTTTGCTTGTATGCCTATTTATATAAGGAAAGAGTATACAAAAATGTTATCAAAAAAAATAATAATTCTAAGAAAGCCCCAACTAAATAAGGCTTTTTCTTTTTCTAACTAAATAAAATTTCTTAAACAAAATGAAAACTTTCTCTTGTAATTTCCATTAAATTGTAGTAATATCTACTAAGTATTAAACGGAGGTTGTTTATATGGATAAAATTATTAATATTGCAGTTGTTGCCCATGTTGATGCTGGAAAAAGTACTTTAGTAGATGCTTTATTAAATCAAAATGGTGTTTTTAGAGATAACGAAGTAGTTAATGCTCAAGTTATGGATAGTAACGACTTAGAAAGAGAAAGAGGTATTACTATCTATTCTAAAAACTGTGCGATTAGATATAAAGATTATAAGATTAATATTGTCGATACCCCAGGACATGCTGATTTCTCCAGTGAAGTAGAACGTATTATGCGTACTGTTGATACAGTTATTTTAATTGTTGATGCTAAAGAAGGACCAATGCCTCAAACTAGATTCGTTCTTAAAAAAGCTTTAGAACAAAACTTAAGACCAATTCTATTTATTAATAAGATAGATAAAAAAGATGCTCGTCCTGAAGAAGTAGTTAATATGACTTTTGACTTATTCATGGAACTTAACGCTACTGACGAACAATTAGATTTCCCAATTGTTTATGGTGTTGCTAAAGAAGGTAAGGCTACTCTAGATTTAAATCACTTAGAAGATAATATTGACCCATTACTAGATACTGTTTTAAAACAAGTTGAACCATTTAAAGGTGATGTAAACGATAATCTACAAATGCAAATCTCTCAATTAGACTATGATTCTTTCATCGGACGTTTAGGAATTGGCCGTATTAATAAAGGTAAAATTAGAACTGGTGAAATGGTTACTTTATGCCGTAATACAGGCGCTGTAGAATCATTTAGAATTTCTAAGTTATTTGTTAACGAAGGTATTAAGAGAAAAGAAGTTCAAGAAGCTTATTATGGGGATATCGCTGTAGTAGCTGGTTGCAAAGACATTTCAATCGGTGATACATTATGTCCACAAGGCGTAAATGACCCTCTTCCTCCAATTATAATCGAAAGACCAACACTTTCTATGAACTTTATGGTAAACTCTTCACCATTCGCTGGTCAAAGTGGTAAATTCTTAACTTCTCGTCATATTAAAGAAAGATTAGAAAAAGAATTAGAAACTAATGTTGGTTTAGAAGTAGAAGAACTACCTGGCACTGATGGCTTTAAAGTATCTGGTCGTGGTGAACTACACTTATCAGTTCTTCTAGAAGAAATGCGTAGAGAAGGATACGAATTATGCGTATCTAAACCAGAAGTTCTATATGAAAAAATTGATGGTAAAAAATGTGAACCATTTGAAAGAGTAATTGTTAATACTCCAAGCGATTATGCTTCAACAATAATTGCTGACTTACAAGAAAGAAAAGCTACCTTAGAAATTATGACTAATGCTGAAGATAACTATACTCACTTAGAATTTAGTGCTCCAACAAGAGGTTTAATTGGTTATCGTAGTGCTTTCATTACTAACACTAAGGGTGAAGGAATTATGGTAAGATCATTTGACTCTTACAAACCATATGTTGGTGAAATTCATGGTCGTAAAAATGGTGTTCTAGTTTCTATGGAAACCGGAAAAACTCTTGGTTACTCACTATATAACTTACAAGACCGTGGTCAATTAATTGTTGGACCTGCTACTGATGTTTATGTTGGTATGATAGTAGGTATTAACAATCGTGATAATGATTTAAATGTTAACCCATGTAAGAATAAAGAAATGTCTAATACCCGTAGTAAAGCTGCTGACGATGCTATCGCCTTAGTTACTCCTAAAACATTTAGTCTAGAAGAAGCTTTAGAGTTTATTGAAGACGACGAATACGTTGAAGTAACTCCAGCTGTAATTAGACTTCGTAAAAAAATTCTTGACCCTAATGAAAGATTTAGAGTTAACAGAAAATAATATTATATTACAGGCATATATTTAAATAGTTTGCTTAAAATATAATTAGAACTATAAAAAACTAGTTGCAAAAACCAATAATTATGGTATACTACTAGTGAAAGAACTTTTATAGTTCCATAAAAAAAGAGATACATTTGACTTTGCCCGTTAGATGTTTCTCAGTCCAAGTTATGATGGCTGAGACACCTATTCTTAGTTGAGTAGGTGTCTCTTTTTCTCTTAATGAGAAATTTATTTCCTTTTTGAGGAACCGGTAATTTTGTCTATTAAGACTAAAATTACAATGAGTACAATTAAGTACTCCATAAAAAATTCCTTTCATAGGACTTCACCCCTTTCCTTAAATATATAAATTAGAAATAAGATATAAATTTTTGGACTGAGGTCAAAACACCTAACTATCAAATGTATCTAGATATATATTATCATATTAATTTGAATAAATCTAGCAAAAAGTTTCTTTAATGAAAATTAAATGTTAAAATATATCATATAAATTATATTTTTAAATAGCAAAAACATTTTGCAAAAGTCTTGCAAAAAGTAAAATACCGTGATATGCTTATAGTGGAATTGAAAATTCCGCAACAAAGAGACACATTTGATTTAGTATGTTAGATGTTTCTCAGTCCAGAATAATTTGAAATGAGACCCCTATTTATAGTTTAATAGGTGTCTTTGTTTTTTCTCTTAACGATAAAGCTATATGATAGAATCTGTAAACCTATTTATATAGCTTTTTTAAATAATTATAAAAATAATAAAAACGAATTATATTTAGCGACTTACTAAAACAATTCGTCTTTTTAATTTTCATTATATTGCCAATGGGCATAATAAGTAGTATTTTTTGTAACAACGGTATCTCCAGATATTTTATCTCCTTCAATAGGGTCAGTATACCAACCTAAAAAAGTATAGTTTTCCCCAGTTGGTGTAGGTAATGTGTCATTTAATTTATCAGTTTCTTTTAATGATATAGCAGAGTAGTTATCATATTCACCTTCCTGAAGTTCAAGATTTCTAATTTCTAAAGTATTATTATTTGGCCAACTATAGAATATAAATGCCTTAAAGTCCCCGTTGCTATTTGCTTTAAAAGTTTTGAAATATTTTTTCCAGGTAGGTGTTATGTTAAAAGATTCAAGTCCGCCTTGCTCTGAGCCGATATAAAGAGACATACTTAAAGTTATTTTTGCTTCGAAAGAATAATAGTACATAGTACCAATGGTTAAACCATTTGAAATAGCTGTCATATAAAGGCCATTTCCACCGGGTACATTATATTCAGGCGCCGTATAGGTGTGTAACTTACTGCCGTTATAATTGCTTACATCATGTTTAATTGTTAAACCACTACCATTTACTCCACAATAATTTTCATCGTAAATATCACTGAATATATTATATTTAACATAGTTGTTATCATAAGTTACAGTAACATCATTTTTTAACCTAAAATAAAGACTACACTTAATCTTCTTTGTAGCATTCCTTATATTAATGCCCCATTCCTCATTATCCCAAGTTGCCACCGCACCATTATCACAAACAATCTTATCCACAATATATCCATCATTTTTACCGGGTATCTCATTTTGATATTCACCATCAATATAGCTAGCTATGTATTTATCATCTTCTTCTAACAATTTATTATTAATAAAATTACTAGATCTAACCATTGTTGCCATAATTAAAATTAACCCTAAAATAAAAAAAGATAAAACTAAATAAAAAAATTTCCTTCTCATATAAATAACCACTACCTTTATAATATTTATATCTCAAAATTAACTCTAAGATAATTTGAAACACCTAAAAAGATGTACCCACACAATGCACCATTTAAAATATGAGATTATTGATTTAAGATAAAGTGGTTTCTATGAACATCGAAAGACTTAAAGAAATAAGAGAAGACAAAGACTATAAACAAAGCGATATCGCTAAAGTACTTAATACAACCCAACAACAATATTCAAAATATGAATTGGGTCTTCAAGTAATACCAGTTGAAAGGTTAGTTAAACTAGCCAAGTTTTACAATACCAGTGTTGATTATCTAATTGGCTTAACCA
>CALBBI010000089.1:0-32962 GCA_937926935.1 uncultured Bacillota bacterium | reverse complement strand
TAAAAGTAATTACAGCATTGTAGTTATGGAAAATAATAAAGCCATAATTTATGATATATCCGATTATAACAATAGTAATGATGAAATATCAATATGGTATGATTTTGAAAGTAGTTTAAAAAACAAAGAAGTTATAATACCTGCTAGTAAAGCTTTTATTTTTAGAGATGAAAATCATCATGAAGAAGCTCTTAAATTTGCTTATTATTATTGTGATGAAGTTATAATGTATAATGATTTGATGAATCATAGTCTTGAAGATATTAAAGATCAAAAGCTAAATTTAAGTAAGTAATTTAAAAGAAGTTAGAACGTGCTTGATTCTAACTTTTTATTATGTATGGATCGTTTATTGTCCCTATTCCACCTGATATTTCAATATCAGATTTAAGATTTATAACAGGTCTTACATAATTTTTATTGGTAACATCATTGCCACCATTAACATATCCTGGAATGTATTGAGTGTATACCTTTGCAGCTGTATTAGATTCGTTATAAGTTGAAGGGCTCATAGTCCAATATTTTAAATTTAAAAATGTATAAGCCAAAGTATTAATATTTTGACCCATACCTGAACCAATTAACTCATCATATGTAATCATCCCAATCGGGTATTGTAAAGCTTTATTGCCTATCGTATTTGAACTAGTGGTAAATAAGTCGTTTTCTTTATCAGGACAAGAAAACGTAATATTATAGTTTCTACCACGGGCCCCATATGAAGTATTTTTAATATAACCATCACCATTAGAAATACTTCTATCATTGCAAAAACCACTATCACTAATATATTTTTCAAGCTGTTTATCTACAATATTTTCTTTATACCAAGAGTCTAATTTTATTTTTATTGTTGACGATACCTCATTTTTAATATTATTTTCTCCAGAATCTTGAATTTTACCATACATATACCCAACGTACGCAGAACTATAATAAGAGTCATTATATTTAGAAGTTCCTATGGTTTTGGAGACAATTGACCCATCTTTTGAAGTTCCATTATATAACATTCTTATTGAGCCATCACCATTAATTCTAATTATTTGCCAATAAAATCCACCAAATAATACATTATTGTTTTTTACATTTCCACGATAGTAATAAGATTTACCATAATCATCATTTAAATAATATAAACCCCTGTCAGATTTGTCATTTTCGTTTTCAGATTGAATATACTGAACACTTTTTAATGAGTATTTTACTCTATATTCGTTTGAATTTTCTTTACCATAGTCCTCTTTTGAAGCTGATACCAATTTATAAATATTTGTGCAAGAAGTAGTACTCCAAGACTTTAAACTTCCATCAGATAAAATTGATACTCCTTCAGAACCGCAACTAAAATATGTGTTATTGCTCAAATTTAGCAAAGTTGGATCATAATAATCGTTGTTCAAAATTTTATAGTTTCCAGTAGTAGCATCAAATGAGTAATCAGTACCCAGTAAAATTAAAGAGTCATTTTCTTTTAAATTTTGACCACCATATTCTGCCTTACCAATAATACTTGGATGGGCTTTATTTATGCCGACAGTTTTTACACCATTTTCTTTAATATTCCAAGTTATTATTGGTGCTGTTTTACTTAAATCTGGTGTTCCTTTGGCTTCTATTTTCTTTATTGCATTGTCTACTTCAGTTACTCCATATTCATTAACTAAAATTGCGTCATGTAAAGTACTTACATAATCACTAGGCTTATAAGTACCAACTGATGCTGATACTACTACTTTACTATTAAACACTTTATTCATATTAGATAAATCAGCACTATCGCCATAATCCATCCAAAGTCTTAGGGCGTAATCTATACTATCACCACTACCTAATGACCCTGTTACTAGTGTTCTTGCTTCTACTGAATTATCTATTGAAGTTTGAGCTGTATTTAATGTAGCTAAATTAACTGGAGCTTTATTATTTACCATAACTTTAATGGCGTTGCTATCCATGGTTGTTCCTTCTAAAGCCTCTAAGTTAACATTATAACTAATAAATTGTTCACAAGTATTAGTTATGGTAAATTGATATGGCGTTAATTTCTTACCTTCACTATCTGGTATAGGATATTGTTCATCTAACTTTATATCATTCTTCTCATTAGTAATACTTAAATTTAAACACTTAGTTTTAACAATATTACTATTTTCTTGACTATAGGATTTAATATAATAAGCATAACTTATTCCCATAAAGATACAAATACTAAGTAATAGACCTAAACTAATTAGCCATTTTTTGTACTTCACGTTCATCACCTATTCTTTTTTGATTATAACACAAAATAGCATGAAATAATAACTAAAAATAGCATATCAATATGGGAGAATATCTTCAGGTGATATTATGATAAACTTTATAAAACTTAAGGATATAAGAAACGACTATGATATAAGTCAAAAAGAAATGGCTAATATATTAGGCGTTACAAGGTCAGCCTACTCTATTGATTATGTACTAGTTCTTACTAATGATAGAAGAAAAAATAATGTTACTCCTGTGCTTGATTTAAAACTATTAGGAAATAACATTAAGAATTAAGAATGGGTTATCGCAAGATAATCTGGCTAATATTTTAGGAGTAACTCAAGCTTGCATTGTGAGATATGAAAAAGGATTAGTCTGTATTTCTACATCTAATCTCTATGAATTATCTAAAGAATTTAAGGTATCTATTAGTTATCTTTGTGGGAAAGAAAACTAATTAGTAATAAAATGACATGTATCAAATTAAAGTTACATGTCATTTTTTATTCTAACTTAACTTAAGCTGGTATTATCGGGGATCCCTGATAATTTCAACTATCAGGGAATTAACGTTTAAATAAATAAGGATAATGTTGGTATTATTTTAATAACGACATAATAAATTCAGCTTAATATTATTTTAAATATTTGATATTCTTCACCATTAATTTCATAATTTTAACTATTGAAACACCCTAAATCTATAAAAAACTGCCACTTAATCAAATTTTATGATGCTTTATTAACTAGAATTGCTACATTGCTATTTTCATGCTAGTACCTTTACCAACATATAGCATTATGTTATGTTATCAGTGAAAAACAAAAGAGAAACCCCGTATTTATAAGGCTTCTCTTAAAAAATCCCTGATAATATTATTTCACTGATAACTGATATGGGGAATGTGATGAACCATCTCCTACACTTGATAATGAGATGCTAGACTTCAGATAAGCAACCGGGCGAACCCCATAAGCAGTGTAGACGTCGCCGTAGTCGTTGACATACCCCCTCTTGCCCACACCAAACGCATCGTTGGTGCAAGACGAGAGAGGCGCTAAAGTCCACAGATCGTAACTTGATTTATATAGGTAATCATTGCTATAACAGTCGCTGGCACTATCCCAGTTATAAAGTTCTTTTGATAAACATGTTGCTCTATCGGTTGTAGAGTTTCCTGATGTGGCATAGCCATAGTCACTTGGATACATCAAAGCTATTCTTCCTGTCCATGTTGTTGGTCTTTCACTATATACTGTGGTTCCTCTTTCATAGCCATACCAATGACTAGCTAGACCATTGCTTGAAGATGTATATCTTGCTGTTCCACCTAAATTCCATACGACACTTTCTACTGCATTTCTTGTTGAATCATTCTTAAATGCCCCTGTTGCATATGCTCCATTATAATAATCACCATTTAATGTTGTTTGTAAACTTGCTTTTGACCAATCATTTACATTGCTACTATCCCAAGCAATATTTCCTAAACTGTCGTCTCTAATAATTTTTACTAAGTCTGCTTGAAAACCATCTTCCTTAGTCATGTTCTTGAAAACACCAATGATACGCCATTTTTCACAGGTACTATCACTTTGATTTGAATAATCACTACAATTGAAATATACATAATTACTTGGGTCTGCACCAATATATCTTATATTATTATCTGCATCGTCAGTTGCAAAGCTAGTTGTATCAGTTGCTGCTAGGTTAGCTATAGTTGAAGCTGCACCACCAGTACTTGGAGTTTCCGTTTCTTTAGTTTCATTAATAGTTACTTTAGTACTAAATGATACATTTTGATTATCATTTTGATTCTCATCCTTATTTAAGAATGTAATAGTTAATGTATAAGTATGTGTCTTACCTGCATCAATAGCATAATTACTTACCATAGCGTCATTCTTGCTAGGTACTTGAGTTTGAGCAACACTCTTACCACCATCACTACTTGTTAGAGTATAAACTAAATCAGTTTTATCTACAAACTTATTAGATAACTCACTAAAATAAATAGTATAGTTAGTACTAACATTTCCTGTATTCTTTACAGTAAATGTTTTAGTAACTGAGTTACCTGGTACAGCATTAGCTAAATTTATCTCATCACCATCTTTGTACTCTAAAGCCATAACCCCATTAGTAATAACTACATTATTAGTATCCTTATTCCCAGTAACATTTGCTGTAAAATAAGCATAAGAACTTGCTATTGCAATACTTACTAACATCAAAACCCCAACAATTGATAAAATTAATATTTTTTTATCTTTCATAAACTTTCTTCCTCACTTCTCCATGCACGGCATTTACTATCGTACACTACTATAAAAATGATATCATAAAATTCCATATTTTTAAATAGTTAATTGGTAAAACATAGTTATTCTTTCAACATGATTTTGTAGAATAAAAATGAAGAATAGTAACTACTCTTCATTTCAGGCTGTTGACAAACAAATATGTCAATGGCCTTTATTTATTTTGATTTTTGTTGTATACTTAATTTGTAAGGCTGCTTTATGTTTCCTGATTTAAAGCTTACAAGCCTTACTTTTTTTATGGAAAAATGGTATAATTAATATAGGAAGCGTAAAGAAAGTAAGTGATATATATGGCAATGACTAAACAAAGTTTTAAAAATGATTGTATAATTTTAAATACATTAAATGATTTGGTACCTCAAGAACATTTAGTAAGAAAATTGGATAGCTGTTTAGATTTTACTTTTATCGAAGATTTAGTAAAAGATTTATACAGCCAAGTTGGAAGACCGAGTATTCCTCCTGTGGTACTTTTTAAATTGATTTTTATAAATATAATATTTGGTATAAATTCTATGAGAAGAACGTGCGAGGAATGCAAAGTTAATATTGCATATCGCTTGTTTTTAGGTTTATCAATGTATGACGAAATACCAAACTATTCAACTTGGAGTCAAAATTATATAAGACGCTACAAAGATAGTGATGTATTTGATAAGATATTTGAAGTAATGCTAAACCAAGCTATTGAAAATGGTTTCATTGATTGTGAAACTGTTTTTGGCGATGGTACTCACCAAAAAGCAAATGCTAATAAAAACAAACATAAGGACGTTGAAGTAGAAATAGCTAAGAAAATATATGAAGACAAACTATTAGAAGAAATAAATGAAGACAGAATAAATCATGGTAAAAAGCCAATTGAAAACGTAACTAAAAAAGAAGTTATGTTTAGCGAAGAAACTGGTGAATTAATAGAAAATGTAGAAACTAAACACATTAAAGAAAGCCTAACGGACCCAGACAGCGGCTGCTTTCATAAAGGAGAAAAAGAAAAATGCTTTGCTTATACTCACCAAGTATTTTGTGACAAGAATGGTTTTGTTTTAGCTAAAACTACAACTCCAGGTAATATTCATGATAGTGTCGCTTTCTTTGAAGCTTATACCTTACTTAATGAAAAGTTCAAAGACAAAATAAAAAACATTTGTCTAGATGCTGGATATGTTAATAATGCAATTTGCAGAGAAATTATCTTAAACAACCAAACACCTTTAATGCCCTACAAAAGACCAATGACTGGCAAAGGCTTATTCAAAAAATATGAATATGCTTATGATGAATACTATGATTGCTATGTTTGCCCAAACAACAAAGTATTATCATATTCCACAACTGACAGAAATGGTTACAAACAATATAAATCAAATTCAAGTGATTGTGAAACATGTCCTTTTAGAAATCAATGTACAAAAAGCAAAAACATGCAAAAGATAATAACCCGCCACATATGGGAAGAATACAAAGAGCAAGTCAATGAAAACAGATATACAAAGAACTGGAAGGAAAACTATCCAAAAAGAAAAGAAACAATCGAAAGAATATTTGGCGATTGCAAAGAACTACACAATTTAAGATTTACTCGCGTTCGTGGGCTGCTCAAGAACTCGCAAAATTCCACGATGATTTTTGCGTGCCACAATCTCAAGAAAATGGCCAATTGGAGCTGGAAGAGCGCACCGAAAACAGCCCAAAAATCCCTAAAATCGCACATTTTTCACATATTTATTAAAAAAAAGCAGTATATCCAATTTTGGATATACCACTTTGTCAACAATCTGAAATGAAGAATAGCAACTACTCTTCATTTGGTTTATTTTCTAATTTAACTAATACTTCACGAGGTTTAGAGCCATTGGCAGGACCAACAATACCACGCTCTTCAAGTAAATCAACTACCCTAGCCGCACGATTATAACCTAACCTAAAGCGACGTTGAAGAAGAGATGCAGAAACCTTACCTGTTTGAACAGCAAACTCAACGATTTGATCATATAATGGGTCTTCATAATCTTCAGGATCGCCCGATACTGGGTTATGATCATCATCTTTAGAAGGTGCCGTAATTGATTCATCATACTGGGCAACTTGTTCTTTACAAACATAATCAATTACTCTAGCGATTTCTTCATCAGATATAAAACATCCTTGAATACGAATTGGCGAATTCTCACCCATAGGTAGATATAACATATCACCTTTACCTAATAGTTTTTCGGCACCAGTACAATCTAGGATAGTACGAGAGTCGATTTGGCTTGATACGGCAAAGGAGATACGAGAAGGAATATTAGCTTTAACAACACCCGTAATAACATCGGTTGAAGGTCTTTGGGTTGCAACAATTAAGTGAATACCAGCGGCACGAGCCATTTGGGTAATACGCATAATTGAATCTTCAACCTCTTTAGCAGCGACTAACATAAGGTCAGCAAGTTCATCGATTATAACAACGATATAACCCATATGAGTCATATTAGCTTGGGGATTATTATTGTTACATTTATCAACATAGTCATTGTAGCCGGCAATATTTTTAACGCCTACTCTTTCAAATTCATTATATCTGCGTTCCATTTCACTTACGATACGTTGTAAGGCCAAGGAAGCTTTCTTAGGGTCAGTAACAACTGGGCATAGTAAGTGAGGGACCCCATTGTAATTAGATAACTCAACCTTTTTAGGGTCAACCATCATAAGTTTTACTTCATCAGGGCGATAACGCATTAAAATACTAGCAATAAAGGAATTGATACATACTGATTTACCGGAACCAGTAGAACCCGCTACTAGAAGATGGGGCATTTTAGAGATATCAGCTGTTTGAACACGTCCCATGATGTCTTTACCTAAAGATACTAAAATCTTAGCTTTTTGTTGGGACTCAGGGATATTTCCTAGGACTTCTCTAATTTTAACTGCTGATATAACTGGGTTTGGTATTTCGATACCGACAGTATTCTTACCCGGAATTGGGGCTTCTATCTTAATACTTTTAGCGGATAATGCTAAGGCAATTTCTTTATCTAAGCTAACTATCCTACTTAGTTTAGTACCAGCAGGAATATGTATTTCAAATTGAGTAACAGCAGGTCCAACATGGATTTCGACAACCTTACCATTAATACCAAACTCTTGTAAAACACGTTCTAAAATAACTTTGTTAGTTTTAATAAACTCGGTGGAGTTTTTCTTACCATCATTTTTAGGTAAATCAAGAAGATTGATACTAGGTAATTTATAGTTACTATTTTGTAGGCCGGTAATAATTGGTTCCTCTACTCTTTCTGGAGTAGGATGTTCCGGCATTACTTGGTTATTTGTAATAACGGGTTCTTTAGGCGTACTAGGAACATTCGCATGATTTTTTAGTTCTTCGACACTCGTAATAACGACCTTAGAGTTATCTTCTTCATTATGAATTGTGGCATTAGATATAGGAACTTCTTCCTCTTCCTCATCATCATCGTCATCTCTCTTATGAGAAGCAAAGTACTCTTTTATAGAGTCCCAAACCTCACTAAAATTAATATCAAATAATAGTACTAAGCCAAAGATACTTGATACACCAACAACAATCATAGTACCAATAAACCCAAAGAATTGAACTAATATACCACTAACTAAAGCCCCAATAAAACCACCACCAATGGCAATACTACCTTGACCACTTGATAAAATAGGACCAGTACCATTAATCGTTGAAATACGTTCCATATAATTATCTTTAGTTGCGTTAATTACACTAGTAAGATTAATATTTGTTTTAATAAAAGTATAATGTGCTAAGACTAAAATCATTGTAAATAAGATATATAAGCCTACTAACTTAGAACTAAAGAACTTAGGAAGTTTTCTTTTAATAAGCATAATAGTACCTAAATATATAAGTAATAATAAAATACCCCACCAAAATTCTCCAACTAAGAACATGGCAAATTTCTTAATAAAAGCTCCTACAATACCAAAACCAAAACCAATAATGCCAATTAGAACTAAAATAAGACCAGTTAATTCAACACTATATTGAAAACTACTAGTTTCATCTGTTTTTCTTTTTTTCTTTTTTGCCATATTTACCACCATATTAATTATATCCTACTTTCTAATATTATGCAAAAGATTTACTTATTTGTTGACAAAGTTAGATACTTATACTTAAGAAAAGAGTGCTTATACACCCTTTTAATAAAAAATAAAACTACTTAAAATAATGGCTAGTAAAATGTATAAAACAATTATAAATAAACCACTATTATTTTGAGGGGATACCTCACTATTATTACATTTCTTCATATTTTTAGATAAATGCCCCAACAATGATTATAAGTAAAATAAATAATACTAAGATGATAGCAGGACCCATGCAGCCACAAGCACCGTTATTCATAAATCATTCCTCCTTTATTTGTATTCATTATATTTTATGGCTCTAGAATTTTTTTGTGTATGTAATTTAAGCTAAAAATCTTTATAATCATGTTAAAATTGTGTAAAGTTCTCTATTTTTTTAAAAAATAAATGCTATAATAAGAAAGAAGGAGAGATAAAGATGAATAAATATTTAAAAAAGACTATAATCATAGGGGCTGTTAGTTTATTTTTGGTTACTGGTTGTGGTAATAAGGAAATTCCTAAACTTAGTAATGGAGATGAAGTTGTTGTTGAATTAAAGGATGATGCTAAGATAAGTGTTAATGATTTATATAATTCTTTAAAAAATCGTTATGGTTTAGAAGTAGTTGTTAATATGATTGATAAAATTATTTTAGAGAAAGAATATCCTGATGATTTGAATGCTGCTAAGGAATCGGCTGAGACTACGATGAAACAACTTGAGGAACAATATGGTGATAAGTTAGAAAGTGCTATTCAATATTATACTAGTTATAATACTAAGGAAGAGTATCAAGATGGTTTATATTTAAATTATTTACAAGAGAAAGCTGTTACTTCTTATGCTAAAGCACAAATAAAAGAAAGTGAGATTAAGAAGTATTATAAAGATTCTATTAAACCAGATATTAAGATTTCTCATATTTTATTTAGTGTTAATTATGATTCTAAAGCTTCAGATGATGATAAGAATAAAGCTAAGGAAGATGCTAAGAGTAAGGCTAATGAAGTTTTAGATAAGTTAAAAGGTGTTTCTAAAGATGAGTTACAAGCTAAGTTTAGTGAGTTAGCTAAGGAATATAGTGATGATGAGTCTACTGAGAATGATGGTGGTAATTTAGGTGTTATTAATACTGATACTTTAGGTTCTAATTATACTAAAGTAGTAGATGCTGCTTATAAGTTAAAAGATAATGAATATACTACTGAGGTTGTAGAATCAGAACTTGGTTATCATATTATTTTAAGAACAGAAACTAAAGAAAAAGCAAGTTTAAATGATGTTCGTGATACTGTTTTAGATACTTTAGCTGATACTTATATTTCTAGTCATAGTGAGGCTTCTATTAAAGCAATGCAAGAACTTAGAAAGAAATATGATTTAAATATTACGGATAGTGATTTAAAGACAAGTTATACTAACTACATTCAAAATTCTTTATTACAAGCACAAGAATCTAAATCAAGTAGTTCAAATAAAAAGGCCTAGTTAAGCCTTTTTTTCGTGGGATAAGTTTTCGATTGTTTGGTAGTCGTAGCCTTTACTTAGAAGTTTATTTTTTATTTTGTAGTCTAGTTCTCTACCCTGGTATTTCTTACTTAGACTAAGGTATGCTTTATCATAATCTTTAATAATATTAGATTTATCATCTTTAACTTCTAGGTTATCTAGACATGCGGTTATATCTTCTTTGAAATAACCTTTATTTAATAAATCGTTTAGTATCTTTAACTTGTAGTTTTTTGAAGAACCTTTATAGTCATGCTTATTTTTCTTAGTTATATATTTGTTAATGTTGTTAAGCCAAATATTATGGTCGACTAAGTTAAGATAATGAGAAATGGTATTACTATCAAATCCTATAAGTTCTAGTTCTTTAAGTATTTTGTTATAGCCTTTGTTGTTGAGATTAATTTGATCATTAATATAACTAGTGATGTATTTTTCGTCGTTTAGATAATTTTCTTCATATAATTTAGTTATTACTTTATCTATAATATTACTAGGATAGTCACTTAGGTAATTAGTTATTTCGAACTTAGTACGCATCTTAATACTTAAGTATTTTAAAGCTTTATAATAAGCTTCATAGTAAGTATTTTCTTCTAAGATTAGTTTTTTAGTATAATCATCTAATTCTTTAATAATTAATAAATCGTATTTTAAGATTAATTCGTCATAGATAGTTATTATCTCTTTATTTTCTAACGTAATCTCGTAAGTATTTTTATTTTTTTTCGTATATTTTATTATTTTCATAGGTAACCTCGGGTTAAATATATCATATTTTGGTTAGAAAAAACAGCCTTTATTAGCTGTCTTAATCTTGATATAATTGTTCTATTTTAAAGAAGTCTTCATTAACTTCGGCAGTAAAGTCATCTTTATCGAGCCTTTTTATTTTATTTTCTAAGTCACTAGGGTTTAACATGAATACCAAAGAACTATAAAGCAATAGTTCATCAATACAAGTAAGACCTAGAGACTTTAGGTACTGTATATTTTGGCTCACAGTATCCCAGTTTAACTCTAAGTTACTTAAAGTAGCAGGATCAGTACTTAGAAGTTCTTCATAAACATAGGAAGAAACTCCTAAGTTTTCTAATTTTTCTTTCATTTGCGACCTCCTATAAGTGGTTCATTTACTATTGATTCGACATACTCTTTCATATTGGCAAATTCTTGGGCGGTAATCTTAGAATGATAAGTAATACAAAATAATAATAGTTTATCAGTACTAGGGCTCATATTACTTAAAGAAGCATATAATCTTAGAACTTTAAATCTTGAGATAATAACACCACAGATATTATAAGCATTATTACTAACCTTGTTGTTTTGTTCTAAATATGTAATATATGGATTATTAATCTTAGTAAAATCATAAGTAACATTATTATCTTTAATTTTATCTTCGATATCTTTAGTAGTATCGACATCAAATACTTGAGGAATAATAGTGTTAGTACGTTCTAAGGCATTGGTACTATTAATACCTAGAGTATTATCTTCTAAGTTAGATATTATATTACTTAGGTTATTAGGGTTTCTCTTACTTTTATATTCTGTCTTATTATTAGGGTGTGATTCATTATATTTTTTAACAAAGTATAAGCGATATAACATTGGACTATCATAAGATATACAAAGTCTAGAAGTATTACTTAGTAAGTAGTCTAGCTCTCCTACTTCGATAAAGGCATCGATAGTAGATAGTATCTCAGTAGATTTTAAGCCACTTAGTTTAAAATTCTTAGCTAGTTTATCTTTTTTAATACCATATACTTCTAGAGATTGGACGTTGTTTTTCAAAGTACTATTGGAGTATGTGAAGACAGAAGGACAAGTACTATAAGAATCATGAATATTGTACCCTAGAGTTTCAATTAAGTTAATGTTTTGAACAAAGTCTTTAAAAGCACTTTGAATAGGAATACTATTTTTTTCTAAGTTAGATTTGATACTGTTACGTTTGCTAATAAAGATATTTGGGGTTACTTGCATTAGTTTAATGATAGAGATGCCATATTTATTAGAGAAGTCTTCTAAGTAGTTAATGATTTCGCCGTTGCAGCCACAAAGGATAGTTAGAGTTTTACTGTCCATAGTTGTTGGTAAAGATAAGTGTTTCTTTAGAAATTCAAAGTTGTTAATTAAATCTTCTTTAGAGATACTATGTTTAAATTCATTTATTACTTCGTTATTTAGATTTGTTATATCATAACCATATTGAGTAAATACTTTTAAAAGCTCGTCCTTAGTAATTAACTCAGTTTGAACTTTATTATAAGTACGATGAGTTCTTTCAGTCATTACTTGTTTTAGTTCATAGTTATAAGCCTCAATATTTTGTTCCATGATTAACTTATATATACGATTATTACGTTTAAAGACTTGTTCCTGGTCTTGATTATATTCTTCTTTATTTTCTAGAAAGTTAGAGATTAAAGTCATTAAGTCAGGGGTTATGTAATCAGTGGGAGTAAGATTTTGTAACTTTGTAATTATCTTAGTTAAAGTATCACAATCATCGACTATTTTAGTATATCTTTTATATTTATCTTGATATATATTTTGTTTTTCTATAAGTTTGTTTATTATAACTTTAGTTATATTAGCATCTCTAATTTGGTTTAAAAGACCACTTGGGTATGTTAAGACGGGATTATCTTGGAATGCTAGTAAGACTTTCTTGATACTAGAATATTCTTGGATTTCTTCAAAAGTTAGGTTTAACTCAGCAAGGCGACCATCAATTTCTAAAAGGCCATAGTTAGTAGATTTAACTATCTCGGTTAGTTCTTGATATCTAGAATAGTTAGCAAAATAATCATCGCTTTTTAAGAATTCTCTAATATTCTTAGTACTGACTTCAAGGTCTTTAAAGATTTCAATTAATTTATTTAAATTCATTATCTTGTCCCCCTTCTAGCTTGTTTATGGCCATTATTGATAAAGCATTCCATTCTATCATAGTAATCTTGATAGATTTTTTCTTGGGTAGCTTTTAAGTCTTGGATGTATTTTGAAATTTGTTTATCTTCTTCTTGTTTACTTAGTTTTAGAGATTTAATGGAAGCAATATCACTAGATATACTAATTAAGAGATTATTTAAAGGTAGTTGAATACGTGGTGTTTTTACATAATTATAAATATCATATTCACTTTGTTTAATACCCCAAGTTAAGATAGCATAGATTTGGTAGTTATTTGGTAACCCTAAATCTAGAGGACTAATTGGTTGATATAATAAACGATTATTAGTTGTTCTAATACGGCGCATTGGGGTAGCATGATGGCTTCCATCTAATACTGATTCGGATTTGTTATGAAAGAATGATCTATTCTCCCCACTATCGATTTTAAGACGATTGATTAAAGAATTAATACCTTCAATATCTCTTAATTTGATTTGGCTTTTTGTGACAGAATCGTTGTAAATATAATCTTCCATATAAGTATTTTTAGAATCATTATCATATAAATAAAGCATTATAACATTATCACTAGTTTTTCCTATCATGTTATCAGTTTTAGCTTCTAGTTCATCTTCAACTTTCATGGCCTCAACAGATTCTAATTCTTGGATTAAGGATTCTAAAAAACTATAAACGAATTCTTTTTCTTCTAAGGTTTCCGCACTTAAATAGTCTTCGTAGTATGACTTAACTTTACTTTCGATATCATATTTCTTACAGAAATCAACACTTAATCTAGGACTTGCAGAGCATAAGGCTTCAGCACTGCTTAAACTAGCAGTATCATCTTCAGCACTCAAATCATTTTGTTTTAAGAAACCTAGGACACTATCTAATAAGTTTTTCTCTTCAATGGTTAGGGTTTCACTTTCTATATCATAGTTTTTAATGATAGAAGCTATTTTCTCAAATATTTTTTGGTGGTCATGTTCTAACTTAGTAATTTTAACATTATTTTCTTCAATTTCACTATATAGTTCTTTAGCTATAGTATAGTTTTCTATAGTATTAGTTAGATAGTTAAACTTAGTTTCATTATCCATAGAAGCATTTTTTAGATATTCCATATCTTTTAGAATTAATAGTAAGTTTTCTTTAGGATCTTCTAAAGTATATTCATGTCTAGGGTTATCTTTGATCGTTTCAAAGTATTCATTGACTTTAGTTGGATAGCCATTCTTAATTAAATAGTTATTACTTTCTAAAATGCTATCAATATTTACTAGTAACGTTTCTAGTCTCTTAGGATCAAAGGTAATACCTTTAAGGTATTCTTTAGATCCAGTATCTTTAATAATATTTTTCTTAGAAGCAAGTTTCTTGGTTGGCTCTTGTTTTTTCATACTATTTATCTTTTGTTTAGAAACATTATAGTTACTAAACATAATTTGTTTTAGAAGTTCATTTTGTAGTTGGAAATCTTTGATACTATAGATTACTTTAGCTAAAAGATTTGATTTAGCTGTAGAATCAATTGGAGCACTTAGAACAGTTTCTGAGTTAAATAATCTTCTTAGGGATTTTACATCAATACTTTGATATCTAACTTTTTTAATAGTTAATTTAACACGATATATACGATTATTAATATCATTTTTAACACTTTCAATATAGTTGGGTGTTATTTCACTAGGAAAATAATTTATATGATATTTATCCGCTATTTTTCTAAGTATATTATAAGTTTCTTCATAATCATTTATATCTATTTCTTCTAGAGAATCATAAGCATCAGTTAGTTCATTTAAAAGATTATTATAAGTATTTAGGTTGGATTCAATACCCTGCTCTTTTTCTTCTAATTTTTTAATTAATATTTCAATCATTTCTTTATTATCCATATCTTTGTACCTCAATTATATTATACTATAATTTTCATTTTAAAAAAACTATGTATTCATGTTATTTCTATATATGCTAGTATAATTAAGCCTTTATTCAATTTTTTAAGTGTTCACCCATAACTAAACGGATATAATTTATATAACCATTTGGTATTAAATAAGAGTATAAAAAAATCTAACTGGGTAAAATAATTAATGAAGTGGAGTATCTGTTATGAACCTAGATAGACTAAAGGAAATTCGAGAAGATAGAGATTTATTGCAAAAAGATATTGCCAACGTACTAAATATTAGTCAAGTTCAGTATTCTAGATACGAAACCGGACTTAGATTAATGCCGGTTGACAAGCTTGTAAAGTTAGCACAATTTTATAATGTATCAATAGATTATTTATTATACCTTACGGATCAAAGGAGACCTTACCCTAAAAGTATAGTTAATAATAAAGATTCTTAATGTAATTTATTTATATCAAATAAGCTATAGAAATATAGTTTTTTTTTAAACTCTATCTAGCTAGATAAAGTTTAACAATCTTTTATTTAAGATAGTTTAAATATATTAGTCTCTTCTATTTTAAAACTAAGTGAACGGAACTGAACGGAAACAATTATCTATAATATATTACATTTGCAACCGAGCTCATTTATTACTCGCACCACTCGGAGGCGATTAACATTTACATATAATATATAGCGCTTATTACACTAATAGTCAATACATATATTAAAAAAGAAACCAACAAGGTTTCTAAAAATCATCTCTACTTCTTAAGAATGGAGGAATATCGATATCACCATCATCATCTTCATCATTCTTAGTATTATAACTACTCATACTCGGATAGTCATCATCAAAGGCTTGATTATTGTCATCAAATCCCGTAGCAATTACAGTAACAATAACTTCATCATTTAAGTTTTCATTAATAACAGCACCAAATATAGTATTGATATCAGTCTTAGCTGCTCCTCTTACGACTTCAGCAGCATCTTCAGCTTCAAATAAGGTTAATGAGTTACCACCAGTAATATTAATAATGGCATCAGTAGCACCATCAATTGTGGTTTCAAGTAGTGGACTTGCTACAGCTTGTTTAGCCGCTTCAATGGCTCTATTTTCACCAACACCAATACCAATACCAATAATAGCATTACCACGTTTAGCCATAATTGCTTTAACATCGGCAAAGTCTAAGTTAACAAGACCAGATACTGCAATTAGGTCTGATATTGATTGAACACCTCTTCGTAAGACATTATCTACTTCTTTGAAGGCTTCAATCATAGGAGTCGTTCTATCGATTATATCTCTTAATCTATCATTTGGAATAACGATAATGGTATCAACATGTTTTCTTAGTTCGTCAATACCAACTTCAGCTTGTTCCATTCTCTTCTTACCTTCAAATTTAAAAGGTTTAGTAACGATACCTACCGTTAGTGCCCCTAGTTCTTGAGCAATTTCAGCAACGATTGGAGCAGCACCAGTACCGGTTCCACCACCCATACCACAAGTAACAAAGACCATATCAGCACCTTGTAAGGCTTCTTCGATATCTTTCTTACTTTCTTGAGCCGCTTCTCTACCTATTTCAGGATTGGCACCAGCCCCTAAACCTTCAGTTAAAGTTTTACCTATTTGTAATTTAGTTTCTGCTTTACTAACATTTAATACTTGTAAATCTGTATTAGCAACAATAAATTCAACCCCAATAACTCCTGATTCAATCATTCTATTAACGGCATTGCATCCACCGCCACCAACACCAATTACTTTAATTTTTGCTATTTGATCTACTTTTGCTTCGTACATATTATCTCTCCTTATTTAATCAAAGAAATAGCCGAATACTTTTCCAATTACTCCATTACTTGATAGTTCTTCTCCATTGGATAATTTGCTAAATTCTTCTTGTTCTTTTATATTTAATAATGAATATTCTCTATTTTTTAACTTTTGATTATAATCATACCATTTTATTAGTCCCACTACACTAGAATATATATTATTTCTAACGCCTAGTTCATGAATATTACCAAGAGTAACATTTTTACCAAAAATACTTTCGGCTACTAAGTTAAAATCTTTAGTCTCTGTTACTCCACCTGTAAGTATTATATAACTAATTTCTTTTTTTGTTAAGATGTTTATTTGCTTTTTTGCTAAGTTAAGTATTTCTTTTAGTCGGGATTCAACTACTTCACTTACTTCGTATTGATTTATACTGATGTTTTTTTCCTCTTTATTTTTGATATTAATGGTTTCGGCAGATATTGCCATTCGTTTATGGGCTAAGGCAAATTCTTCTTTGATGTCTTTAGCTTTTTCTTTATCTATTTTATAGATGTAGGCAATATCATTAGTTACGTTAGACCCTCCTAGGTAGGTTGTGGAGGTATTAGTTAGAACACCTTTATTGATTATTGATACACAGGTAGTTTGTTCACCAATGTTTATGATGGCTCCAACTTGTTTATCAAATTCTTTATTTCTAAATTGAAAGTAGTCGCCTATAGATCCAAATGCTATATCAACAACATCAACATTAATTTTTTCTAGGCACTCTAGGTAATCATAGACTTCACTTTTTAAAGCACTTATTATGACTGTTTTTACTTCAAGGGTTTTACTGATTAAGTTTTTAGGCTCTAATACTTTGGTTCCGTCTTCTAGGGTATAGTTGATTGGCATTATTGTAACTAGTTCCATGTTATCTTGAACGACATGGTAAGCACTTTTTTTAACTACGGATACGATATCTTCGGCAGTTATGATGCCGTCTTCTGATTTTACATCGATTCTTCCTGTACCTAGAGTGAATTCAGCACTACTGGAAGGAACAATTACTAAAGTTTTAGTAACTTCAAAACCTAGTCTATCGTTAATATCTTTAAATAGTTCTTTTAATTTGTTTGCTAATTCTTCTTTATTAATTATTTTACCTTTTTTGATTGTGTTGTTAGGAATTGTACTTACACCTAAAATATTTAGCTTTTCTCCTACTGTTTCTGCTACTACTAACTTTAAGGCATTTGCGCCAATATCTAAACTAGCCATTATCTTACGCATAAGTATCCTCCCTACCTTATAGATAATTATACTAAATTTTTTTCTACTTTTCAATTGGAAAGTTGACTAATGTTTTACCAATATTTTACTTTTTCTTCACTCTAGGTAAGTTTTTAAGTTTCTTAAGGTTTAGGAGAAAAAATTCTACTTTTTTCAAGTAGAATTTTTAGGATTATTTTGCTAGTTGGTCTTTTATTTTTAATATTTCATCAACTGATAAGCCAGAAGCCTTAGAAATAGTATCAATATCCACATTTAGACCTAATAAATTTTCAACCATTTCTTGTTGTTTTTTCTGTTCGCCAGCAATTTGGCCTTCAATGCGTCCCTCAGCACGTCCCTCATTTTTTCCATCATTATACCCTTCGTTTTTAGCTATTTCACGGCCGATTTTTTCCCACTTGGCATCTTCAATATCTCTGTCAACATAAATTAAATTATTAATCTCACTTGAATAATCTTCCATAAAATTTACCACCTTACTAAGTATTGGACTATCACCTACTAATTGTTTAGATTCTTCGATACTAGAACTTGTTAACAATTTTAAAGCGTGATATAACCATTTCTTGTCTTCATTATAAGCAATTTCTTCAACATTTGCAAGAGATACATAAATTAATTTTGGCGTATATGGTAGGACTTCATTGGTCTCCTCTTCTCTCGTTGTAAACACGTTTACTAACTTATCTTTAAACAATTTTATCTTATTTTTAACAAATACTAATTGTACAAAGTTAAGCTTCTTATATTCTTCCCCATTAACCTGATCCCTTAAAATAATACGATAAGTATACTGATTATTTTTCAAAATATTTTCTGGTGTTAAGTTAGTATAAGCCTCAATGTTTATTAAAGTATCATCCGCTACATGTAGTAGTAAATCAACAATCATTTTCTTATTACTATGTTGTTCAATAGGAAGCTCGGTATCAACAAAATAAGCCTTTTCAATGTCATTTGGATCAATACCAAGTAAGTTAACAATAATTGTATTGATAAACTCCGGAAACGTTTTACAAACAGTTTTAAACGGTCCATCATATATCATAGGAATCTGAAAATCAGGGTTATTTTTCTTGATATCTACAAGACTAGTTGAAATATCATGAACTTTGTTTTTGTTTATTGTCTTTTGCATATTTTCTTCTCCCTTCCATGTTGCATTCTAATAAATTTTTTTCCATTTTCCCACCTCCTTCCTAAGAGGGCTTAAATATCCCCCTCTAATAATATTTATTACCGGTAAAGTGCCAATTTTCTTTTTTTTCGGGCAAACTTTTTCAAAAAAATGCCAAAAAATATCAAATTTTACATAAATTTGACATAAAATAAACAAAACACTCAATAAAAAAAGAAGAAATCATTTTCTTCACAAAATACCATTATCAATTTTTTTCTTTAGTATTTTACAACCACCTAAATAAATAACCATCAAAATACTAATAATAATTATCTTTTCAAACCCACCAGCTATTAAATAAAAATAACCAAATATAAATTCAAATAAAACTAAAAAGTTATTTCTACTTATCTCCAATAAACATAGTACAATACATATAGCAAAGCAATAAAACAAACTATTAAATAATAACGCAAAATTAATGCTAACTTTCAAATTAAATATCAAAGCAAACAAGCCCAAATTCAAGAAACATATAAAATTAATAATCAAAACATTTAATAAAATAACAACCATAGTCATAAAAAATATTTTAGTTTTTTTTGCTCTTGAAACTAATAAAGAAAAGCTATACTCCAAAATAAATTTTAAATTCAAGAAGGCAATATACATCAAAAAGCAAATAAAAGTTAATCTTGCAGTCAATAAAAATATATCTAAGTCTTTAAAATTCACCTTATCATAAAATAGCATAAATATATTATAATTAGGTTCTAAAATGTATTTGCCAAAAATAATTATTGAACATATTAAAATAAAATAAACAAAAAGTCTCAAGTATCTCTGATAAAAGCTTTTTTGCTGTAATATTAAAAATCTAAACATTATAACCTCTAATAAACTTTTCAAATAAATAATCTATAATTATATTACAAGAATATAAAATCATGATAATTCCTACTGAAAATAGCAACTCTAACGAAAATGAAGAATACTCCAAAGGAATTAAGTAGTACCCTATAAAAATATGAAAATCACCTAAAGTAACAACACCATAATTATATGGATATACAACCAGCACCACCGCCAAAACACATATCACTATATAAATAATATTATAATATTTTTTGGGCAATAAAAATATATAATTTATCATATTAGTAAATAAAAATATAATAATAAATGTCCTAACAAAATAAAATACTAAATAAACAAAATAGTTAATATTATACTTATATATTTCAAAAATATCTATTTTAGCACTAACTCTTAAAAATACACATATAGCAGTAAACCCCAATAATATTAAAAACGAATATAAATCTATAACCAAATTATAAGCACTCATTGTTTTTAAGTAATTACATAAATTCTTTTTTCTTATAATATAAGCTGAGTTTTTAAAAAAACATTTAGCTAAAAAAATAGCGTTGCAAATAAAAATCAAAAATACCACCGTAAGAAAATAAGGATTAACATAAGTATCATGCATAGCTTTAAAGAAAAAATCTTTTTTATTAATACAAGAAATTGAAAGAAAAGACAACATAATCATGCCAATTAAAGACATTTTAAAATATGATGTTTTTCTAAAAACGTTTAAAAGATTTTTAATCTTTTTCATTTAACATTCCATCTTCTATATAAAGCATAACATCACTTAAATCAACAACATCATCCATTATATGAGTAGTTATTATTATCAACTTATCTTCATTTTTTACTCTTTTTAAATATTCTTTTATCGCCACTACTGATTGTCTATCTATACCATTAAATGGTTCATCAAGTAAAATTACTTTTTGCTGCTCCATAATTGCCTGAGCAATACTTAATTTTTGTCTCATTCCAAGAGAATACTTACTATATTTTTTATTCATATCATCTTTTAAATTAACTATTTCTAAAGACTCAACAATATCCCTTTCCGTTGCTACATTTCTAATAGAAGCCAAAAGCTTTAGATTTTCTACCCCTGTTAAATCATTAATAAATGAAGGCTGTTCAATAACAATTCCTAAATTATCAGGAATTTCATTAATCATATTATAATTCTTATTATCAAATAATACATTACCTTTATCTTGAAGATATAATCCCGCAATAATTTTTAATAAAACACTTTTTCCCGAGCCATTTCTTCCTACAATAGAATAAATTTTTCCACTCTCAAAAGAATAAGATATTCCATTCAAAACATTCTCATTTTTAAATCTTTTTGAAACATTTTCTAACTTAATTTCCATGACTAATCTCACTTTCTTTTTCTACAAATTTAACAAAACTTTCTTTATCTTTATATACTAGTTTAAATATCAAAACTAAACTTATTAAAATAACTATTCTTATTCCAATATACAACAAATAATTCTCTGCTCTATAAAAATTAAATTGATTAATAAGATTAAAGCAATCTGTAACATCAACCTTAAAAACATTTAACAACAATATTATTCCAATACCACAATATGATATTACTTCAATTACCATAAATATTAGATATGATACAACGATTGAAGCATAATAATTATTAACTATTCTTGCCGAAATCAAGCTTATAAATGCATATATTAATGTCATAATAAAAATACTAAAAATTTGAAGAAAGAAAAATTTCCAACCCATATTTAAATATATCTCTGGAAAAGACGCAACTGAATTACTTATTGTTTCTGTAGCATCAAAATTACCTTTACACACAATCATGCAAAATATAAAGATAATAGTAAAAGCTATAGGTATAACTAATGCATACTTAAAGGCATTTTTTACTAAATTCTTTTTAAATTTCAAGTAAGACTCTCTTACTAACATTGTTTTTGCTTCACCACAATTAAATATTTTACTAATTTTATATAGTACCATAATTGAAACTAAAGCAACCAAAATTAAATTTAAGTACCCCAGTGGTGTAAATTCCAATATATAATGATAAACCGTCAATGTATCACCAGTCGAAGAATAATGACTTCCATTAGCAAAGAAATCTTGACACATATCACTTTCAACATTAGCTTCAACTTGACAATATAAAGTCAATGACTTATTTAAATTAACGTCATCTATATAATTATATTTGTAGTCAAAAAACAAATAACCAAGTCCTACAACAACAATCATTAAAAATATAATAATCGCTGGATAATTAATAATTTTCTTTTTCATAACTTTACTCCTTACTCTTCAAATTACCAAATACTCTATCCTCTTAAATTATAACATAGCCCTAAAAATTTACAACATAAAAAGAAGGAGCCATTCCTTCTTACAACTTACATATCACCAAAAACAAATTCCTTATTTACCATAAAATATTCAATACCTGAATATACCGACATACATGTTGCCAAAAGTACTAAACCTTGACCAACACCAATACCAAATAATTCAAAAGGTAAATTACTAAATAACACTAAAGTAAGTCCTACCATCATACAAGCAGTCTTAATCTTACCTGCTATCGATGCCGCAACTACCTTGCCCTTTGACCCACTAACCATTTTAATTGAATCTACAAATATATCTCTAGTAATAATAACTACCGGCACAATTACCGAAATATCTCTATTATAAGCAAGTAATATAAGTAACCCATTAACTAAAACTTTATCAGCAATCGCATCCATTACCTTTCCAAAATCAGTAACCATATTATATTTACGAGCTATCTTACCATCTAACATATCTGTTAAACTAGCTATTACAAATAAAACACCCGCAATAATATAATTTAACTTCAAAGTAATTCTTCCCGCAATTAAATAAACAGGCCAATTAAACCCCAAAATATGAGTATCCATTCCTATCAATATTAATATAATAAAAGATAGTATAATTCTTGATATTGTAATCTTATTAGGTAAATTCATAATACCCTCCTATTTCACAGAACTAGCAATCGTAGTTACTGTATTTCCTATCGTAATTTGTTTTACTGACCAAAATATAACCAACGCTACTAAAACAATAACTAATAAATATAATAAAAGATAATTCTTTGTTTTATATCTACTCTTATTATCAGTATAAGGACTCATAATCCTAATTTCACCGGTAGCTTCCATTTTATTTTTCTCTTTAATTTGATTTTCGATTTCTTTAACAGGTATCTTTGATGTTGCTTCAAACATATACTCATTAAATTCATCAACCATTTTATCAGGATTCATTCCTAAATACTTAGAATATTCCCTAATATAATCTTTTAACTCAAATATATCTTTAAAACACCCCATATTACCTTCTTCAATATTATTTAATACGGCAGGTCTTATTTTTAAATCAGCACTCGCTTCTTCTAAAGATACACCTGATGTTTCTCTTGCACTTTTAAGCAAACTGCCTATTTCGTTCAAGATATTTCACTTCCTTTTGTTTTTATGGACAAAAAAAGAATAAGATCTAAGTAAGCCATGTTCTGTCCTACCAACGTAGGGACAAATATTTATCTAGTTACCTAAGTAACTCCTTTACGCCGTTTTGATTCCTTTGTAAAGACTCTCCCACCAATTTTGGATTTCTTACTCGCGGGGTTTACCTCGTTCCACCTACTAAGTTTCCCTAGTATCTCGTCTCTTTGGCACTTTTATATCTAATCTAACCATTTAACAGGTTATTTCAAAGCCGTTAGCAAAAGCTACCTAGAGTTATTTATTCCTCTAGCACGAACACTATAGCCATTCCAGGACTATGTAAGCATGGACTTTCCTCAAGTATTTTAAAATACCAGCATTTGTCTTTTCTTAAATATTATTCACTTTTTCCATAAACTATTTTTTCTAATTGACTGATTCTTTTAAGAAGGTCGACATTATTAACACTTCGTCTTGAATCACTCTCAGCCACTGATTCAAGTTCCTTTAACTTACGTAACTCACTACGTAAACGATTATTTTCCTCAGTTAACGTATTTATCTCTCTATTTAGACTCTTAATCATCTTATTATACTCAGTATAATCTTTAATAATCATATCTAAAAACTTATCCACTTCTTGAGCCCTATAGCCCCTAGCGTCTACCTTAAATTCTTTTTCTAAGATATCTTGTGGTGTTAAAATAATTCTATCGTTAACCATAAAAAATTTTCCCTTCTTACAAAATTATTATAAACTATTTTTTAGGTCTTTGTCAACACACCCAATACTCACCTTTAAATCCATAACCTCCATAATTAATCTACTAATATAATAATCAACCCTCATAAATATATTATCCTTTCCTACATATATAATATTATATTAAATTAAATTTGTCATAAATTCGACAAAAAAAGTCAAAATTATGCGATGTAAACACGATAAAAAGTTCTATTCAAGAATAAGTTTTTATAGTATAATTATCTTGGTGGTTAGATGAAATACCCAGGACTTAATAAATCATACCAAAAAGAAAAAATATCTTATGCTAATCGTGGTATGGACTTAGAAAATTTACTTAATGAAACAAATAACTACTATATTGAAAAAGGTATAGCCTTAATATATAAAAAACCAACTCCAATTGGAATTAGTAAAGTAAGCTATGTTAACGGAAAACAAATTATTAAAGAAGGCTTTTTTCAAAGTCCTTCAACTCTAGATTATAACGGTGTTTATAAAGGATATTACATTGATTTTGATGCCAAAGAAACAACATCTAAAACATCATTTCCCCTAACTAATATCCATCCGCACCAACTTACCCATATTAGAAGAGTTATTAACCATCAAGGTATTACTTTTCTAATTATTAAAATGTGTGCAACTTACTTTTTATTTTCCGGTTGGGATTTAATTGATTTTGTCGATAATAACACAAGAAAATCTATACCTCTAGAATATATTAAAGAAAAAAGCTATGTAATTAAGGAAGGATTTATTCCACCCCTAGATTATATTAAAGCTCTAGATTTGTTAATAAAGGAGAAAACTAAAAATGACAAAGAAATCTACTAAAGAAAAAGTTCAAAAAAAGGTAAATAATAAAATTATCTCAATAAAGAAGAAATTAAATGCTCAAGATAATGTTGATAAAAAAATTAGAAAACAAAAACGGCATATCTTTCTAATTATTATGCTTATCATTCTTATTGCAATATTTTTAATAGGACTTGCTTTCATTATATATATAATAGTGTCTGCACCCGATTTTAATACTGAAGAATTATACAGCCAAAGCTCAACAACCTTGCTCGATAAAAACGGTAATGAATATGCCCGCCTAGGAGCCCAAAACCGTGAATTAGTTAAATACGATGACTTACCTCAAGTTTTAGTTGACGCCATCGTAGCTACTGAAGATTCGAGATTCTTTCAACATGATGGCTTTGATATTGCTCGTTTCCTAAAAGCCTCTTTATCTCAACTATCAGGTAATGATGGTGGTGGCGCATCAACCCTAACTATGCAAGTAGCTAAAAATACTTATACCGATGCTAAACTAACCTCAGGCCTTAAAGGTATCATTCGTAAATTCACTGATATTTATATGTCAATATTTAAAATTGAAAAAAACTATACTAAAGAAGAAATCATTGAATTCTACGTTAACTCAAACTACATGGGTGCTAGTAGCTGGGGCGTTGAACAAGCTTGTCAAACATATTTCGGTAAAAGCGTTCGTGATATCAGCTTACCAGAAGCAGCCTTAATTGCCGGTATATTTAATGCCCCAACAAGCCTTAATCCTTTTGCTAGTGTCGATAATGCCACTGATAGACGAGATACCGTTCTTTACTTAATGTATCGTCATGGTTATATCACCGAAGAACAATATAACGATGCCAAAGATATTTCTGTTGACTCGCTAATTATTGAACAAACATCAAAAGGCTTAAATAAATATCAATCTTTCATTGATACCGTAATCGATGAAGTTCAAAAAAATACTGAACTAAACCCCGTTAAAGTATCAATGACTATTAAAACTACCATGGATCCAACTGTTCAAGACGCTCTAATCGAAATGAACAATGGCGCATACTATAAATGGAAAAATGACTATGAACAAGCTGCTGTTGCTGTTACTGATATGCATGATGGCTCAATCACTGCGATAAGTGGACGTCGTAACCAAAGTGGCGAAAGACAAAAGAATCTTGCTACAACCTACCATACCCACCCTGGTTCAACTGCTAAACCAATATTCGACTACGGTCCTCTAATTGAATATAACAATGCATCCCCTGGAACTTACTTCTTCGACGAAGATATGACTTACTCTAATGGTCAAAGTATTAAAAATGCCGACGGCAAACACTGGGGTATGATGACCATGCGCAAAGCACTATCTGAATCCCGTAACATCCCAGCCTTACAAGCCTTCCAACAAGTTGATAAAACTAAGATTGCCGAGTTTGTTCATTCCCTAGGAATTAACTATGGTGATACCCTATATGAATCATACTCTATTGGTTCCTTCGATGGTGTTACTGCTCTAGAACTATCTGCTGCCTATGCTGCCTTTGGTCGTGGTGGCTACTATATTAAACCTTATTCTTATACTGAAATAACTTTAAACAACTCAAACGAAACAATCGAAAATAAACCTAAAAAAGAAAAAGTTATGAGCGAAGCTACTGCCTACCTTATTACTTCAATTCTTGTAACTGCAGGAAATAATGGTGTTGGTGGAAACTTCAAAATAAGTGGTACTGAAATTGCTGCTAAAACTGGTACTTCAACTTGGGATAGCAATGCCCTAAAGGCTACTGGTATTAAAACTGAAGCCTCTCGTGATAACTGGAACTGTACTTATTCTCCTGATTACTCAATTAGTTTATGGTATGGCTATGAACAACTTATGAAAGATTACTATACTCAATCAATAAGTGCTGCTGGAGTTAGAAAGAAATTAATGGCCGGTATTGCCAAAAAAATCTATAAAACAAATTCTAAATTCGAAGTACCTTCTAGTGTAACTAAAGTCGAAGTTGAAAAAGACACTGTTCCATTACAACTACCAAGTGAATATACCCCAGAAGATATGCGTACAACAGAATTATTTAAAACAGGAACTGAACCAACTGAAGTATCCAATAGATACCAAGGCTTAGATAACCCAACTAATGGCAAAGCTACAACTAGTGGTAATCAAATAACTCTAAGTTGGGATGGAATAACTACACCAAACGCCATAAATCCTGAATACTTACAAAACTATTTCAACGATAATTATGGTCAATTTGCTAATAATTACTATAACAAACGTATCAGTGCGAATAATACGTCTCTAGGTACTCTAACTTATGATATTTACTTAGAAACTGATGGTACTCAAAAATATATTACATCAACATCAAATACATCTTATACTTACCAAGGAAACCCCGGTACAAGTTATAAATTTGTTATTAAAAGTGCTTACACTATATTTAAATCTAACGCATCAAGTGGTTTAGTAATAAATGCTAACACTGGAGGTAATGCAACCGATAACATTAATCTTAAGCTAACTAAGAACGATGAATGTATCATTAAATCAAATAATACTGCTGAGTATTACAACGATTCCTTCCCTGTTAGTGCTACTGATATTAATGGTAATGATATAACTGATAAATTAACTAATAAAAAAACTATTATTACTAACTTAGATAATAATAGCGAGGTTAAATCAATTAATAAATCTGTTCAAGGAAAATATAAAATAACTTACAAAGCAACCTATAATGGTACTGAAGTATCTATAAGTCGTACAATTACTATTGCTGATGTTTGTGATTAGTCTTCTTAAGAAGACTAATTTTTTTATGCCAACTAAAAAACAAGATATTTCTACCTTGCTTATTTAATACGATATTCTTCAGTTTCAATATCTGCAATAGATTTAACATTAATAACTGGAGATTCTGTAACTACCTTAACTGGTTCACTATTAACATTATTACTATTAAATATAGTACTTTGACTTTCCACTTTAATTGGTTCACTAACCCTTGGCATTACGGGCTCACTACTTGGAGTAACACTACTAGGAGTTTTAAAAATAGACTCTACCGTTACTTCTTTTTGCTCTGGCATACTTGGTTTACTATCAAAGATTGAAGTCTCCTCATGTTTTTCTACAACTGGAGTAATCTTAATATCACTTAAATTAGGAATAGTAATTTCAGGTTCTTTGACTTCCTTAATAGTAGGTTCAACATCTGGCATATCAAAGTGAATATCTTCAAATACTGGTTCATTACCATTACTTTCTGGCATTTTAACCTCTTCAACAGTCTCTTTAACTTGGCCTTCTGGTGAACTAACCATTACGATATCATTATCCATAGCACTAGTATCTTTTAAATCAGTATTATCTAAAGAACTACTCTCTTTTTTCTCCTTATTTTGTCTTTTCTTAGTATCACTTACCGCTAATAACAACGTAATAATAAATAATACTAATAAAACCCCAATAGTAGAAAACAAAACAATAGGAAAATTTCCACTACTGTATATCTTAGTTATAATCTCTTTCATATATTTCCCTCTATTCTATATTAAAAGAATACCATAATCTTTCAACTTTTTCAATAAGTTTAATTAATTTTTATCCATTCCACCAAATATTTCCTGCAACACTTTTTTCTCCCCTAAATAATTAAAATAATGATATTTACCAATTCTTAATTTCTTAATATTTCTATCGTTCTCATAAATAATTTTATCATAATCTAAATCATATAAATATCTTTCTAAGAAAAACTTATTTTCTAAATACTTTCTTTTCTTAACAAAATAAATAAGTTTATACCCTAAAAAACTAATAATAAGCAAAATATTAATCTTACCCTTTATATTAACTACTAAAAAGAGTATAAAAGATATTATCGATACTAATATATATACCCCATTAGAATACACATATCCCATAAACTTATTAAGCAAAGTATGAAAAATTATTCCTCCATCTAAAGGTATCATAGGTATTAGATTAAATATAATTAAAGTCGTATTAACATTATAAAATATCTTATAAGTATAAGCATTAATAAACCCTAGTTTATAGAATATACCAAATACTAAATATAAAACCACTTGATTAAAAATACCACCTAAAGCAATAACTAACTCCCTATTCAAAGAATAATTTAACATCTTATTCGTCCTTGTTATACCACCAAAAGGATATATCTTAACCTCTAAAATTGGTACTTTAAAAACCCTAAGCCAAAAAACATGACCCAGCTCATGAAAAATAACTATCCCTATCGTTAAAAGTATTCTTTTAAAATTACCCGCTAAAAAAGATAATAATATAACAAAATAAGTGCTAAAATCAATTTTGATAGTCTTCATACTTTATATACTCATTACCACGTTCTAAAGTCAAGTAAAGCTTATCACTTAAAGTCGTACTTAAAAACTCACCCTTATTAACATAGTCCATTAAAGTAAGTTTACTTATATCAATATTTGAATACCAAATATCTACACCATCAACCCCCTGTACAATACAAGTATTTTTTAAAGAATCTTTATCCCCTAAATAAACGATTATCCCACTTTCAATAACCGGTACTAAATAATTATTACTAACACTTAAAATACTTCCATTTAAATAATCTTCAATATGACTATAACTTAAAGCCTCATTAAATACACTACTTGTATCTGGTACTTGATAATCTTTAACTAAAGAACCAAAGTACTTATTATATAGACTATTAAACTTCGTAAAACTCCAGGAGTTAGTATAGATATTTTTTTGGTAAAACTCTTTAACATTATTATTCTTATTAATAAGAATAATACTAACTAATAAGAAAATAATACTTAAAAGTAACTTACTAACTATTCTTCTACTTAAAAGCTTAACCTTACTAATCTCTTTATCTTTACTATTATCTAAATACTCTTTAATTAAATAATCATCCAAATCTAATCACCCAGTAAATTATATGGTGCCAAATAATGAAATAATACCATAACCATAAATACTAATACTTGATTTAAAGTAATACTAAAATTAAAGAATATTATAAAGTTAATAATTAACTTCAAGAGGTCATTCTTAAAATACTTCTTTAAAACATATTTATTCAATACCCAAAGTAAACTTAACAAAACTAAGTAATAAAAAATTCTCCTCGTAAAAATAATAATAAACAACCCCATTACCAAATATTCACTAAGTCTCTTCTTACCTAAAAAGTTAAATAAAACAAAACAAGTATTAAACGGCGAAAAACTATAAAATAAAATATCAATTAATAAATATATCATAAGCTATAGTCCTTTAATATTGCCACATAGTTAGAAGTATTCTCTACATACTCTACTTTAATCTTATCTTTATCAATACTTTTAATCTCTCCCACTAAGATATTTCTAGGCATGTTAGTTAGGCCACTTGTATAAACCTTATCGCCCACTTTAAAATCACCTTCAATACTTAACAAGCCACTCTCTAAAATGCCAATCGTATTATTAACTTTCACTGATAATTTCAAACTTTGAGACGCCTTCAACGTCTTATTCTTATCCGTAACCCCAATTAGACCAAACTGATTTATAACCGGAGCATTATCTTTAAAAGAATAAGCACTATCTAAAAAATAATACTGACTATTATATAAACTTCTAATCGTTATTTTAGCTAAAATATAGTCATAATCTTCATACGTTATTTGACTTAATTCTTCTAACTTTTGTTTTAAATCATTATTACTAAGCTCTAAAACATTGTTTTCTACACTTACTTTATCACTAAATCTTAAATACCCAATAACTGGCTCTACAACTAAAAATAATAATATCATTACTCCATAATATAGCCCACACTTAAATTTCTTCATCCTTATACTCCTTATGATTAGTTATACTATAATAAGCTCCTTTACCTATTATAATATGGTCAATTACCGGTATATCCATTTCCACACCCAACTTCACCATTTTTTCCGTAAAAACCTCGTCATTAAAAGACGGCTTCGGGTTACCCGACGGATGATTATGTATTAAAACAATTTTTCCCGCTCCACAAGATACAGCTTCCTTAAAAACTTCTCTTGGATGCACCACAGACTTATTAATCGTTCCCATAAATATTGTCTTTGAACTAATTAAATTATTTTTCACATCCAAAAACACCGCCACCAACATTTCTTGCATTACACCTACAAACTTATACTTAAATAATTCATATATCGTCTTACTATTAATCATTTTAACAGTTTCTTTATTACTTTCTGCTAAGACTCTCTTTCCAAACTCCAAAGCCGCTAATAAAGTAAGTGCCTTAACCTCGCCAACCCCTTTAATCTTGCTTAACTTCTCCCAAGATACATTGCTAAAGTTCTTTATCCCATCAATTTCATTTAAAATCTTAGCCGATAAATCTTTAACATTACATTCCTTCGTCCCACATCTTAGCAAAATAGCCAATACTTCGTCATTGCCTAAAGCCCCAGCGCCATACCTTTTTAATCTTTCACGTGGACGAATCTCTTCATCCATCTCTTTAATCATGTAATTCATTTTGATACTCCTTCAATATTTTTTCTCTCACCACCCTTATCTTATCTGCGCTAATACTAGTATTTTTCAAAATTATTTCATAATCATCTAACTTAGTTATAAATTCCTTACTTGGATTAATAATTTTTAAGTAATAATTTATATTATTATTTTTATAGTACTCTTCTCTTGAATTTAATAACTCTTTGTCTTTAATAATATCAATATATACCCTGTAATAATCATTATCTAAAACAACAATACCTTCCATCTTATTAGCAACATCTTTAGCATTATCGATATTTTTATATACTCCAACTTGTACCGCATAAATAGACTTTACCGAAGTTGCTAAAGCCTCAATGTTTGTATCAAATTTTTTAAAGAAAAATAGTCCTAACCCAAAACCAACTAGAATAGCTCCTAGTATCGTTAGTAATGTTTTCTTCATAATTATCACCAACATTAAAGTACTACATAATTACAAAATAATTTGTCGAATAAAGTACCCCTCTAATAATATATATTACCGGTATACCCCTGATTTTCTTTTTTTTCTGCAAAATTTCTTTAAAAAAGTTAAAAAAAACAGAATTTTGTTCTAAAATTCCATTTTATAAATAAGATTCAATAATTTTATATACTTCATCTTTACCTTTTCTAGTTACAGAAGAAAAATATACAATATTATCATCTGGTGCTAAATTAAACGCATCATTTAAAGTTTTTTCTATCTTTGCTCTCTTACTAGTAGCGACTTTATCATATTTAGTTGCTACTATCGTTACTGGTTTATTATAATATTTTAAGAAATTATACATTAAAACATCATCTTCCATTGGTTTATGACGATAATCAACTAATAAGAAAACTCTCTTTAAATCACTACGATTCATTAAGTATTCTTCAATCATAAGCCCAAATTTCTTTTGCGTCATTTTATCTACTGAAGCATAACCATATCCCGGAACATCTACTAAGTAAAACAAATCATTAACATTATAAAAGTTTAATGTTTGAGTTTTACCTGGGGTTGCCGAAGTTCTAGCATAGTTTTTTCTATTTATTAAGCAATTTATAAAGCTACTTTTTCCAACATTACTACGTCCGACTAATAAGAACTCACCTAAAGAATCATTAGGGTATTGGCTTTCTCTAACTGCCATATGACTTAAATTAACTGATGTTACTTTCATTTTTGCACCTCGTTTGTGTAAAATAATTATAGCATTATCTTATAATTATTGCAAATTTTTACTTTCTAAGACGGAGTACAAATTTATCGGAATTAAAAAAAGAAAGAACTCATGGTATAATAA
>CALBBI010000088.1:0-4578 GCA_937926935.1 uncultured Bacillota bacterium | reverse complement strand
ATTCATTATAAAATCACCCTAGTGTATTATATGTTATTCGCCCAGATTGGTGAGTATCAAAAAAGAAACTCTTGTTCAAAGTTCCAAACTTAATTATTATAAGCTTTATAAGATATTCCTTTTTTGATTAAAATTTAATCGCCAGTCTAAAAAAATAAGCACTCACAAGTTGAGAATGTAGCCATTTTTTAAATAGATAAACTCTCACCCTAGCAAACTGAATGTTTCTTATGCAATTTCTTGCATGATTTAATTATACAACATTCAAATATAATTTCAAGTATTTTTCATAAATTTATTTACATTTTTATAACTTTAATATTGTTTAATCAGTAAATTTATAGTATACTCATATTTAGGAAACATCAGTTGTTGAGTGTTTACCTCCTTACTTTTTAAAGAAAGGAGGCTGATATTATGAAGAATAAAACTTTTATTTTAAAGTTATTAAAACTCATAATAATTTTATTATTTCAAATTATCATCTTGATAACAATAATAAAAACAAAAACACTCATATAAATGAGTGATACTTACCTTAGGTAAACACTCAACATATCGAAACTGAATGTTTCCTATTTTTATTTTATGCAAATTTCTTGCTCAAATACATTATAACATAATTAAATATAATTTCAAGAGGTATTTTAATACCCCAAAATAGAAAAAAGTGCCACCATGACACTTCTAACTACTTATTATCAAGTTCTAAATTCTTTAGCTTTTCTTCTTCTAACGCTAAATTTTTTCTTTCCTGTTCAACAATATTTTGTGGAGCCTTAGTCACATAGCCTTCATTACTTAAAAGATTCTTTCTTCTTTGAATACTCTTTTTTAACATCTCAATTTGTGCTAACTTTAAAGCCTTATCAGCTTCCGTCTCCACCTTCTCAAAGAATATCGTCGCCCTTACCTTCTTAGAAAATACTTTATAAGCCTTAATACCAAGATTATCCTTAACAACATTATCCTTTAACTTCAACATCTTAATAATTAAATCATTATCGTCACTAGTGTCAAACATTACCTTAAATTCTTTACTAATGTTGTTCTCTGCCTTAATATTTCTAAAATTCTTAATAAATTCAATCTCATCATCAACAATTGCTTCAACATCTTCAAACACTAACTTCTTATTATGTCTTGGATACTTAGAAATCATTATCGACTCACTATCTCTAACTGGTAACATACCATAAATTTCTTCTGTAACATAAGGCATAAATGGATGAAGCAACTTTAATATTCCATCTAACACATAGCACAAAACACTCTTCGTCGTCTTACTATCAATCGTATACTTAGCCATTTCAATATAATTATCACAGAACATCGTCCAAGTAAAATTATAAATCGTACTACCAGCATTATTAAACTCATACTTATCCATAAACTTTCTTGTTTCTTCCAAAGTACGTTCAAACTTCGTTAATATCCACATATCTTCTGGTTTCAAATCATCTAAAGCAACTTCATCTAACCCTTCAATATTCAATAAAACAAACCTTGAAGCATTCCATACCTTATTAATAAAATTCCAAGTAGCTTTAATCTTCTCTTCATCAAAACGCATATCCGTACCACTAGCTACATCTGTTGCTAAATAATACCTTAATGCATCCGCTCCATAATCTCTTATCATATCAAAAGGGTCAATCCCATTACCTAAAGACTTACTAAACTTTCTTCCTTGTTTATCTCTAATAAGACCATGAATTAAACAATCTTCAAAAGGTCTTTCTCCTAGTAATTCTTCCCCTTGAAAAGTCATTCTATTAACCCAAAAAGGAATAATATCATACCCTGTAACTAAACAATTATTAGGGTAATATCTTTCTAAATCATTAGTGTTATCTGGCCACCCTAAAGTAGCAAAAGGCCATAATGCCGAAGAAAACCATGTATCCAAAACATCTTCATCTTGAACCCAACCTTCACCATCAGGTTTATCCATACCAACATAGATTTCTTCACCACGATACCACGCTGGAATCCTGTGTCCCCACCATAATTGCCTTGAAATACACCAATCATAAGTAATTTCCATCCAGTGATTCATTGTCTTCTCATATCTTGCTGGTACAAAATGTACTTTTGTCTTACTATTCTTTTGATTTTCTAATACCTTATCCGCTAAAGGACGCATCTTAACAAACCATTGCTTTTTAATCATTGGCTCAACCATCGCCCCAGTACGTTCACTATGACCAACTTCATGAACAATTGGTTCAACCTTAATAAGTAATCCAGAAGCCTCTAAATCTTCAAGTAATACCTTACGACATTCCAAACAAGACATACCCTCATACTTACCACATAAATTATTCATAGTTGCATCATCATTCATTATAACAATACGTTCTAAATTATGACGATTACCAACTTCAAAGTCGTTAGGGTCATGCGCTGGCGTAATCTTTACGGCACCCGTTCCCTTAGTCATATCCGCATGTTCATCAGTAATAACTGGAATTAAACGATTAACAATTGGCAACACCACATTCTTACCAACATACTTCTTATAACGTTCATCTTCTTCATTGACCGCAACCGCAACATCTCCAAATAAAGTCTCAGGTCTCGTAGTAGCAACATCAATGTACTCTTCACTACCTTCTATACGATACTTCAAATGATAAAACGCACTAGCTTCCTCACTATAAATAACTTCTTCATTAGATAATGCTGTCTTAGCAACAGGGTCCCAATTTATAATCTTTTCTCCCCTATAAATTAACCCTTTATTATAGTAATCAACAAATACCTTTCTAACAGCCTTCGATAAACCCTCATCTAAAGTAAATCTTTCTTTATCATAATCTAAAGATATACCTAACTTCGCCCATTGACTCCTAATAATATCTGCATGTTCATGAGTCCAATTCCAACATTCTTCTAAAAAACCATCTCTACCTACTTGATACTTATCAAGACCCTTCTCTTTTAATCTACCAACAACCTTAGCTTCCGTTGCAATAGCGGCATGATCCATACCAGGTAACCATAAACAATCATACCCATTCATCCTCTTATAACGAATAATAATATCTTGTAACGTTACATCCCAAGCATGTCCTAAATGTAATTTACCCGTAACATTTGGGGGCGGAAGTACAATCGAATAAGGTTTCTTACTCATATCTCCTGATTTAAAATAACCTTTACTCTTCCATTCTTCATATTTATTTTGTTCAACCAAATTATGATCATATTTCTTTTCTAACATTTTATTACCTCTTTCATATATTTATCAGCATATATCACTAAATCTTTATATCTATCTTCTAACTTTAATACTTTATTTATCTTATCTAATAACTTTTCTTTATATATTATCTTCATAATCTCTTTATAATTTACATCATATATATAAGAATAATAAAGTATGATATAATCACTGCAATTAAAGTATTCTTGATATTTAACTAACGTATCTTTATAGAATTCTTTTCTTGTCTCTTCATGTTCAGGGATTTCTGTATCTTCAACAAATCTATCTTCCCCAATAGCGCGTAAAATATCTAACTTATCACAATCTCTTATCATTTTGATATAAGTATTACTAAGATACTTACTATCCACTTCATATTTATTATGATATTTTACACCAAGTGCTACATCTTCTAATGCTTTTTTATCTAACACTGTATCAAGTAATCCTTCTTCTTTTAATATCTTATAACCCAAATCACCATGGTCAATATTTAAATCATTATAAGAATCAAATTTATCTAACTGCGGAAATCTTCCTATATCATGAAATAACCCTAAGATATATGCTACTATAACATCATTCTTAGATAACTTTAACTTTCTAGCCAGCTCTTCCATTAAGAAAGCCACCCGATAAGAATGTAAATATTTCCATCTTACTTTCTCATTATTTAAATCAAATTTACTTATGTATTGTTCAAATATCTTTATTGCATCATTCTTCATTTACAACAACTCCATTAAAAAATAGCCACAACGTAAGAACGAGAAAACCCGTGGTACCATCTTACTTTATGACTAATCATACACTCTAAATCTTAACGCGATTATACGGTTTATGCTCCCAAGTAACGTTCAATTAACTAGTTTCTTAGTTTTCACCACCCACTAAGTCTCTTTTAAAACTAAAGTTAAAATACTCCTCTTGTTCATCACATCTATTGGTATTATATAGTATTGTTCTTTTTTATTCAAGACTTTCTTTGATTTTTAATACTTCATCAACTGATAAGCCTGAAGCCTGAGAAATAGTATTGATATCTACATCTAGATTTAATAGCTTTTCAACCATTTCTTGTTGCTTTTTTTGTTCACCAGCAACTTGTCCTTCAATAAGGCCTTCGTTTTTGGCTATTTCACGGCCAATCTTTTCCCACTTGGCATCTTCAATATCTCTATCAACATAAATTAAATTATTAATTTCACTTGAATAATCTTCCATAAAATTTACCACCTTACTAAATATTGGACTATTACCTACTAATTGTCTAGATTCTTCGATACTATCACTCGTTAACAATTTTAAGGCATGATATAACCATTTCTTGTCTTCATTATAAGCAATTTCTTCAACATTTGCAAGAG
>CALBBI010000087.1:0-7423 GCA_937926935.1 uncultured Bacillota bacterium | reverse complement strand
TCATTAGTTTTAAAATTTTTTCACTACCTGATTGAAGAGGAATATGTAGATGATCACAAAGGATTGCATTATTCTTTAAAAGTTCCATAAATTTATCGTTTAATTCCGTAATTTCGATAGAAGATAGTCTTATTCTTTTTAAACCCGGAATGGTACTCATTTTGTTGATTAAATCAACTAAGTCGAAGTCATAACCAACACCGTATGAACCGGTATGAATGCCGGTTAGAACGATTTCTTTATGATTATTAGCAACTAACTCTTTGGCTTCTTTTAAGGCTACATCGATATCTTTACTTCTAATATTACCACGGACATAGGGAATGATACAGTAAGAGCAATAGTTGTTGCAACCGTCTTGAATCTTGATAAACCCTCTTGTATGAGATGTAAATTTATCGACTTCCATATCTTCAAAGGGTAATTTGCGGGTATCATAAAATTTAGTTATTGGCTTATGGTTATTTTGATATTCCCCAAGTAAAGAGACAATATTACTTTTATCTTTGTTACCGATTAAGATATCAATACCTAAGTCTTCTAGTTCTAAACGATGATTTTCAGCAGAACAGCCACAAACGACAAGGATACTTTGAGGGTTTTCTTTCTTCTCTCTTCTAATCATTTTCCTTGATTTAACATCGGCCATATTGGTTACTGAACAGGTGTTAATTATTACGATATCACTATTATCGATAGTTTCTTTAAAACCTGCTTGTAAGAGTTTTTCTTTCATTACTTCACTTTCGTAGATATTTACTTTGCAACCTAAAGTTATTATTTTAAATGTCATATTATTACCTCTTTCTTTCCAAAACAAAAAGCACTTATGTGCTTTAGTCTAACATACTTTCTAATTTTTTTAAAGTCCTTAAGAAGTCTTCTTCTTTTTCATAACTAATTAGGACTGGCTTATTTTCTTTTTCAACAGCGTATTCCGTAGGATGGGTAATTGGTTTTGGTTCCATGGTATCAACTAGGTTATTAATATCAATGGCTTTTACTGTTAGACCGTCCATGTCTTGTTCTTCTTTATAATTGATAATGGGAATACTTTGAGTATTTATTAGTTCATCATAACTAATGATGGCTTTCTTTTCTTGTTCTTCTTCGTACTTAGTTAGATTTATAGCTTTAGGTTCTTCTTTAGCACTTTCTAACTCTTTAGTTAAAGATACTAAGTCTAAGTCTTTGATTTCGTTATTATTTTCTAATTTTAAATCTAACTTAGAAGTTTCTTTGTCGTCGTCACTAGTTTTTAAGATATATAATAATACGACTACTAAGATTAATAAAGTTATTACCGCTGTAAAGAAAACGATATCGACAAAGTTTAATGTACCTAAGAAACTTATTAAATCATTAATCATATTTTTCATATTATCACCACACCTTTATTGTATCATATAATTTTCTTAAAAATATTTTTTCTATGTTTTTATGTGAAGTTTGACATTTTGTTTTACAAATTATAATTTTTAGTTTTTTCAACGACACGTATAAGGTCGTCTTTACTAAATGGTTTGACTAACATATCGACGATGTTATAAGTGAAGGCTTTATTAATCATATCTTTGGAGTCTTCGCCGGTTATTATGGATGTTGGAACTTGGATATTTTTAGATTTTAAGTATTCTAGGACTTCAAAGCCGCCAACATTGGGCATGTTTAGGTCAAGTAGTAAGGCTTCGACGTTGTATCTACCTGCTTCAATTAGGTCAATGGTTTGTTTACCATCTTGGGTTAGCACTACTTTGTAAGTTGGTTCAAGGATGCGAGCAGCAAAGTTACCAATTAGGGGTGAGTCGTCTGCAATTATGATAACACTTTCTTTAGGAATATTGATTGTTGGAGTTGATACAGCAGGTTTTGGCATATCAGAATCTTGAGTAGGAGTTTTAGTATCACTACCCGCTTGTTCACCAGCTAAGTATCTTTTAACGATGTCTGTCATACCATCAACAGTTTTTAATAAATGGTCATAGTCGCTTTCAATAAAATGTTGGTTTTGTTCTTTACCGGCCATTTCGTGGTTTAGACAAACCTCTGCTACTTTGGTAAAACCTAGGTACCTGGCATCACTTTTGATGGAATGAGCAAATATAGCATAGTCAGCCCAGTTAGCTAGATTTTTAAACTTGGCTAAGTTACTCTTCTTTTCGTCAATACCATTTAAGTAGTCTTGAAATGTTTCATTATAGATTTCCATATCACCAAATAGTTCTAGGGATTTATCAACATCTACTCCATTTTGTTTTAAAAAATTAACATCTAAATTCATATAGCACCTCTATCATTACTTTGATTATAGCATACTTTTTAAATATTTATACAATAATACTTTATTTTTTAGCAATTTTCGATATAATCTTCGACTTCGTTAATGGTCTTAGAAAAATCTTCATAGTTAGTATTAAACCATTTGACATCTAGTTGATGATTGAAGAAAGTGTATTGGCGTTTGGCGTAATGACGGGAGTTTTTTTTGATTAGCTCTTTAGCTTCTTCTAGAGTTATTTTATTATCAAAGTATTGATATAGTTCTTTATAACCAATGCCAGTTTCTAAGGCTTTGCTATGGATGCCTTGGTCGTAGAATGATTTAACCTCGGTAAGAAGTCCACTTTGAAACATAACATCTACTCTTTTATTTATCTTATCATAAATGATATCACGAGATGTGGTTAGACCAATGATTTTGAAGTCATATAAAGGTTTTGGTTCGACGCATTCTTGAACTTCTTTATTAAGAAATCTTACTAAACGTTTACGATTATTAGGGTGAATATTCATATTTTTATCCTTAGCCAAGGCTAAGTTATAGAGTTCTTCATTAGTTAGATTATCATAAGAGTTAGTAGTAGTTTCTTCGTAAAAGCGATAATCATACAAAGCACTTTTTAAATATAAACCCGTGCCCCCAACAAAGATTATGTTACGACCTTGATATTTTTCTAAAAGTTTCCGAGCATCTTTTTGATAATCATAGACTGTATATTTTTGGGTTACGGGAACAAAATCTAGAAGTTCATGGGTGATACCTTCTTGCTCTTCTAATGTTGCTTTAGCTGTACCTATATCTAGACCTTTATATACTTGCATAGCATCACAGTTAATGATAATGGCGTTGTACTTTTTGGCTAATTTGATAGATAATTTAGTTTTGCCAACAGCGGTTGGCCCAATTATTGCTAAAATCATAAAGTCCTCCTAATTCATATTTCGTTTGAACATACGCTCTAAGTCGTAAGTACTAAATTTTATCATGGTTGGACGGCCATGGCAGCAGTTATAAGGGTTATCACATTTTACAAGGTCGTCTAGAACACGCTGCATAACTTCTAAAGATACTTGCATGTTAGCTTTGATACTCATTTTGCACGCTAGTTGTTTAGTAACGTTTTCTCTAAATTTAAGTGGGTCGAATTTATTGCCTTGAGCAATTACTAAGTCAATTACTCTTCTAATGCCCTCTTCTTCGTAGCCTTTAACGAAGTATGTAGGATGTTCTTTTACGATGTAAGTGTTAATACCAAATTCTTCGAGAACGATACCCATATCTTTTAAGAAATCAACGTATTTAGAAACGGTAATAAATTCGGTTGGTGATAGTTCGATAGTTATGGGTACTAAAAGTGGGGTCGTAACGATTGTACTTTCGGCCATGGCTTTTTGAAACCGTTCATAGTTAACACGTTCGTGCGCAGCATGCTGGTCAATTATGTATAGACCATCTTCGTTTTGAGCAATTATATAAGTTGCTAGAACGGAACCAATTGGTTTTAATTTTAATTTCTTAATCTCACGATTTTCAATTACTACATCGTCGTTATATTTTTCCTCTTCTTCGGCAATGGTAAAGTCGAATGATGTTTGAGAGACGGCATTCTCTTCTTCATGGGTAATTTTTTCGTCAATCATTTTATTTAGTTCTTCTTTTTCGATGATATCAGTAGTAGATGTGATACGTTCTAAGGCGCTGGGTATTAAAAGATTTTTATATAAAGCGTCTTTTAAAGTATTATAAATTAAGTCATAAAGTCCTTGAATTTTACTTAGTTTGATATCTTGTTTTGTAGGGTGGATATTAACATCAATTAAGGTTGGATCGGTATTGATATTTAAGACAACAATGGGAAATTTGATATCAGGTTTATAGGTGTAATAAGCATCGTTAATGGCTTTATTTAGTTCATTATTTCTTACGATACGACCATTTACAATAGTAGTCATGTGATAACGATTAGATTTTAGAATTTCAGGTTTGCAGATGTAGCCGTAGATATCGTAATCGTCGTTAGATGCTTTGACTTCAATTAATTTTGAAGATATTTGAAGACCATAAATTTCATGAATAGCTTTTTTTAGGTTGCCGGAACCACTAGTTTTAACGATTACTCTTTCGTTATTTAACAAAGTAAATTTAATTTGGGGATAACTTAGGGCTAGTTTTTCGATAAAAGCTACACAGTTAGCTAGTTCAGTTTGTTCACTTTTTAAGTATTTAAGACGAGCCGGAGTATTGAAGAAAAGGTTTTTAACTTCAATTTTAGTACCTATCCTACTATCGGTTTTTTCGTCGGTAACAAGTTTACCACCCTTGATACTTATATGCGTACCAATTTTACTAGCACAAGTAGTCATATCAACTTCACTTACCGAGGCGATTGATGGCAAGGCTTCACCACGGAACCCCAAGGTATCAATAAAGAATAAATCGTCTTCTTTGGTTAGTTTTGAAGTAGCATGTCTTTGGAAGGATAATAAGGCATCATCATGTTCCATACCTATACCATTATCGGTAACGCAGATACCATTTAAGCCACCATTTACGAGTTCAACTTTGATATCACTTGATTTAGCATCAATAGAGTTTTCGACTAATTCTTTTAATACGGAGGAACAACGTTCAACTACCTCCCCAGCCGATATTTTGTTAGCTAGGTTATCGCTCATGACATGAATTCTACTCATGGCATCCTCCTAAGATAGAGTTTCTTGTTTCAATGTATGGTTTAGCGTTTTTATTTATCATAACAGTACAGGCTTTTTTGACATTGATAAAGCCCATTCCTTTAATGACGATATCAGTATTATCTTTAATACTTAAAGGATAGGTTTCAGTCGTGCTAGCATATTTTTTCTTTAAGTCTAGGTCACTACTGATATAAAAGATAACTTTATTTTGACCAAAGTTTTGAAATTCTAGCATATCTTCAATTATAAAGACTTGATTTTCTTTTGTTTGATAGCTTTTAGGTTTAATCATAGTACTTGGGTTTATTTTTTTTACAAGGCTTAAGTTAGTTTCATTATATAATGGTTCTTGGTAGTTGAAACCAGGAGTGTCCATTAAAGTTAGAGAGCCAATAGGAATATTGATAAAATCAAGAGTAGTATTAACACTGCTACTCGTTGTAATGTCGTTTTTGCCAGTTATTTCATTAATTAAAGTACTTTTACCACAGTTAGTATAACCAGCTAGGTAGGCTTTTTTTATGTTATTATTTTCCATGTACTTTAAAATGCTTTTTGTATAGACATGTTTTTTGGCACTTAAAGCGATAATATCAGTAGTAACGTGGTATGTTTCTTGAAGGGATTTTATTAGTTTGTCCCCACTTATCTCGTTAGGTATGATATCACTTTTGCTTATAACCAAGATTTTAGGTGCGGTGATACTTTGGAAGGTTTGCATAGTCTCAGCATTGATATTTAAAATATCAGTAAGAAAGAACACTGTACTAGTACTTTTATTCATAAGATTAATAACATCTTGATTATTTTTATTTACTTTTTCAGGTTTTATTTGACCATAATTATTCATTTTAAAACAACGCATACAATATTTAGCGTCAGTTTTAGGCGTATAGCCAGGTTCATTGGGGTTAATTTGTTGTAACTTAGCGCCACAACCAATACATCTTTTAATCATAATACTTTCCTCTTTCAAAAATTCCTTTTTTAGTATAAGAATTTAATATTTTATTTTCTAAATAACGATTGAAGTGCGTAATAGCAAAGTCTTCTTCGTTTAATTTATCTACTAAGATAGATGTGAAATTCATGCGGTTAGCACCATAGATATCGGTCATTAGTTGGTCGCCAATGCAGGCAATTTCGGTATCTTGATACTCGTAGATTTTAAGAATTTTTTTGTACTTAAATTTTAGGGGTTTTAGGGAGAAAGCAGCACAGTCAACATTAAGTTCGTTCTTAAAAACCTCTACTCTCTTTTTGGGACTATTAGACATGATAATAACTTTAAATTCTAAATCATCTAAGTACGCGAATAATTCTTTTATTTTACGGGTTGATTTTGACGCGTGAATGGGTACTAGAGTGTTATCTAGATCGAAGATTAAACACTTGATACCACGTTCTTTAAGTTTTTTATAATCTATTTTGTAAATATTTTTTGCATAAATATCGGGATAAAAATTTGCCATAGAGTACTCCTTTGTCTCTAATATTATACAAAAGTTTTTCTTAAAATGCACTAGGAAGTTAGTAAATTATGTGATATAATACTAAAAATTTTAGGAGGGCTTATGAATATAATTAAGGAAAAAAACATGGGTAATTTGGTAGTTATAAGTGGTCCGTCGGGTGCGGGCAAAGATAGTATTATCGAGAATTTAAAAAAGATTAATAAGAATTTTTGGGTATCGATATCGATGACAACCAGAGCTCCTCGTACGGGAGAAGTTGATGGAAAGTCTTACTTTTTTGCTAGTAAGGAAGAATTTGAAGATAATATAAAGAAAGATAATTTCTTGGAGTATGCGACTTATAATGGGGAGTACTATGGAACACCTAAGAGTAAGATTTTAGATAAGTTACAACAAGGAATTGATGTTATTTTAGAAATTGAAATACAAGGCGCTTTAAAGATAAAGGAGATTTTACCAGAGACGTTGTTTATTTTTATATTGCCACCTTCAATGAATGAGCTTAAGAAGAGACTTATAAATCGTAAGACTGATAGTAAGGAAAAGATTATTAGTCGTTTTAAAAGGGCTTATCAAGAAATTAATGAGGTTACGAAGTATAATTATGTTGTTATTAATGATGATTTAGAAGATGCCACTAATAAGGTTAATAGTATTTTAGTTAGTGAACGTTTAAGAGTTGATAGAATTGAAGATGTATATCTTGGTAATATGGAAGAAGAATTACATGAGCTTTTAGTAGAAAAAGACTTAGAAAACAATAAATTAGAGTTCTAAGTCTTTTTTATTGCAATTTTTTAAATTTGTGAGTTTTTGAATTTCTGCAAAAAAAACTATGCAGTTTTTAAATTTTAGGGCGTTTTTCGCGTTTTAAACGCGTTTTTGCTGCAGAAATTCGTACTTTAGCATTTTTGACATGGTTAGGAACAAAAATGAAATTAAAATTTCATTCCTTGGTCGTTACCTTCCAA
>CALBBI010000086.1:0-7413 GCA_937926935.1 uncultured Bacillota bacterium | reverse complement strand
AGCCATAGGGCTGTTTTTATTTTCCGGATAAGATAGTTTTAAAGTTGTTTTTGAAGATATGCCATAGGGTAGCTTTTTGAATGTTTTCTTTAATGGTTAGTTCTTCTTCTCTTACTACTAAGCCTTCATTATCTAATATTTCAACTATACCTACTGTTTGACCACTATTTATGGGGGCTTTTACTTTATTTACTTTGATATTATATGAATATTCTTCGGGTTTATCGTTTTTAGAAATTAGTTCAGTTATAGACTTTTTTACTATTAATGTAGCTTTATCTTGCATACCTTTTTCTATTTCAATGGTGCCTAGTTCTTTATTTTCTTCTAAGATGGTATTTAGTTTAAAAGAATTAAAGGCGTAATTAAGTAAGGCGGTTGTTTCTTTACTACGAATGGCACTGGTTGGTTCACCCATTACAACGGAGATAAATCTAATGTCTTGTTTTTTGGCAGTTGCTGTTAGGCAGTAGCCGGCATCCTCAGTGTACCCGGTTTTTAAGCCATCTACTCCAGGAAGAAATCTGACTAATTTGTTGGTATTAACTAACCAGGTTCTAGTCCCATCAGGTTTGTTAAAGTAATCTTCATAAATAGATGTAAAGCGTAAAATGTCTTGGTGATGTATTAAGTTTAAAGCCATAATGGCCATATCGTAAGCACTGCTATAGTGGTCTTGGGCATCTAGACCATGGGGGTTGGCAAAATGGGTATGTTCTAGCCCTAAAGATTTGGCTTTTTCATTCATTAGATTAACAAAGTTATCAACACTACCACCAACATACTCTGCTAAGGCAACTGCTCCATCATTAGCGCTGGCAACCGACACTCCTTTAATTAATTCTTCTAGTTTAACTTGCGAGTTTTCTTCTAAAAACATTTGGGAGCCACCCATAGATGATGCATTTTTAGAAATAGTTACCATATCATCATAAGATATTCTTCCCTCTTCAATGGCATCCATAGTAAGAAGTAATGTCATAATTTTAGTCATAGAAGCCATGGGTAATTCTTCGTTAGCGTTCTTTTCAAAAAGTATTTTTCCTGTCGAATACTCCATTAAAATGGCACTGGTGGCGTTACTAGCTAAGTCTTCAGCACTAACGAATATAGGAATAGTCATTAAAGATAAACAGATAAATAATAAAATTTTTTTCATTTGACACCTCTTACTTAATTAATATGATTTTAAAAGAAATTTAGACTTTAATATTTTCCTTGGTAGATTAATATGATAAAATAAGACATATATAGGAGTGATATAATGAAGGAAGATAAAAAGCCTTATACTACTAAGAGTAATCTTGATAGTAAGAAAGATATAAATAAAAAGAAATCAAATAATAGTAATAAAAATAATTCTAGTAATACAAAGACTAAATCAAGTAATAAGAAGAACGTAAATACGAAGAATAAAAATAATAGTAGTAAGAAAAATAATACTAAAAAAGTTAGTAATCAAACTAATAATAAGCCTAAGAAAAATAAGGGAAATAATAAAAATAATACGGCTAAGAAGAATAATGTTAAAAACGTTAAGAAGATAGATAATAAGTTAGAAAAAACTATAGAAAATGCTGAAGTAAAGGTTGTAACGGAAGTCATTCCTACACCGGTACCGGAAGTAAAAGAAGAAGTTAAGGCTAGTACTAAAGACGTCGTTGAAGCTAAGGAAGTACATGAAGAGATTGTTCAAGATGATAAAAAAGAAGAACCTAAAGAAAAAGAAACTACAGAAGAAAGTACTACAAACCAAGAAGTAAACGCTGAAGAAGAAAAAGTAAATATAGAAGAACCACAAATTATCTTAGAAAATGAACAAGAATATGTGGTAAGTTCTAAGAATGATGATATATTAGTAGAAAAAGTTTCTTTAGAAGATATTCCAACGAAAGAAGAACAAGAAAAAGAAGAAAATAAAAAGTTAGAACAAAAAATCTTAAAAAAGAAGAAGAAAACTAATGTTATTGAACCTTTAATTGTAGTTATTTTACTACTAGCATGCTTTTATATAGCGTATTTTGTAATTGTATCTTCTTCAAGGGCTAGATTAAATAATGGTATTACTACTCTATTTAATAAAGCTAACAAAGTAATTAGTGATTTAGGTAGTTATAATAATGAATCTTATACCATGAGTGGTGGGGCCTCGTTTAGTACAACTACTGATTATTTGAAATTTTTAAGTAAGTATGAGTATAAATTTAATTTTAGTCATAATTTAAAAGATAAGATAAATTCTGGTAATATTACTATGATTAATAGTTTAGATAATAATAGTTTAGATATTTCTTATAAAGAGACTGATGATACATTGTATTTAAGATCTAATAAGTTAGCATATTATCCTTTAAGTGTTAAACTTGATACTAAGAAATCTAATATTGATTATAATCTTTTAAAAAATGATTTAGTAATTATTAAAGATATTATATTAGAAGAAATTAGTATTCCTAAAAGTGAGACGATTAAAGATACAATATCAATTAATAATCAAGATATTAAAGTTAAGAAATTAAGGATAACTTATACTAAGGATGATATTAATAACTTAGTTAATAAGGTTAAAAAAAGAATTTTAGAAAATGATACGTTAGTAAATGATATTGCAACTTCAGTGGGTATTGCAAAAGATAAAGTTACTGATTATTTAAATGAGACTAGTGAAATTAATTGTGATAATATAAGTATTGATGTTTATACTAAGGGTATTATGCATGATATTTTAGGAATAAGTATCTTAAGGGATAATCAAGAAGTAGTTAGAATAATTAATTATAATAAAGATTACCAAGTAAAAGTTATTGATGAAGATAATCAAGAGATTTATATGACTTTATATGGTAAAAAGTTAGAACTATCTTATAGTAATGTCCGTATTTTAAGTTTAGATATTAATAATTTTGATAAAGAAAAGATAGATATTGATTATGAAGCTAATCTTATAACCGCTAAGTATAGTGGTAAGTTGCTTGTTAATAGTGATGATAGTAATAGTGAGTTTATGTTAACATTTATTGATAAGAATGATAGTAGTGTTAATGGTACTTTGAATATGAATTATACTAAGAGTAAGGAAGAAAAAACTTATGAATTTGATACTACTGATAGTATGGATGTAAGTGATTTATCTAATGAAGAGATAGCGCAGATAGGAAGAAATTTCTTAGGTTTTATTATTAATAATGATTAAGTGCAAAATTATGCACTTTTTTCCGTGGGTGTATGATATAATTTTAATATAGTAGAAAGTAAAAAGGAGTTTGGATGGATTATGGAAGATAAATACAATAGTGATGATAAGATTACTTTAGTACAAGATACCCCTATTACATCACTTGGTAGTGAGATTAGTGTTGAGAATACTAATAATGATATTGGAAATAACATGCCAAGTGATGTCGCTGATAGGAATCAGATAGAGACTAGGGAAAATACTTTAGATAATGATGATGTCAAGGCACCTGGAAATAATGAATTTAGTTTTGCAGAGCCTGTAGATAATTTAGATAAGACAGAAGTTTTAGATGTGGTACCTAGTGAGCCAGTAGTTTTAGGTAATGATGTTAATACAACTGGAGTTGATGCTAGTCCGGTTGAGGATATTTCTAATGTGGATGTTCCTGCTCAAAACATAGAAAATCAAAGTAATAATGTAGTTAGTGATACTCCACAAGTTACAGAGGAAACAGCTTTTAGTTTTGATGCTCCTGCCGATGTGGTTGATACTGCGAATAATGATACGCAAAATCAAAATAATGAAGATAGTATTGATACATCAAATGTTAGTACACCAGCTGATAGTGAGAATAGCCCTACTACTTTGGAAGATGTTCCTAGTACAAATATAGAAGTTACTCAAAATACCCAGAATAATCAACAGATTGACCCGCATAGTGTTAACGAAGTTCCAGAAAATAATGAAGTAAAAGAAGAAAATAATAATGATATTGTAATAACTTCAGGTAATGAAGAAAAGACTGAAAATAAAGAGATTTCTGAAAATACTAAGCAAGAAAATACGCATGTACCAGAAAAAAAGAAGAAAAATAAAAGTGATATAGTTATAACTTTAATAGCGGTTTTAGTAGTAATACTTGGTATAGCTGGTCTACTCTACTACTTTGTATTTAGTAAGAATACTAAGTCAGCTATTGAACTAGGAATAAATACTTTAAGTTCGAAGATATATGAAATAAATAATAATCTGCATTTAAATGATTTATCGAAAGAGATTGGAAGTTTAACTTCGGGCGAAAATGATTATACTAGCTTAAAAAGTGGAAGTTATGAAATAAAATTGGATACTAACTTAGAAGATTTTAAGAATTTAACTAATTATACTTATCATTTTACTTATTTAAATGAAGAAAATCCTAAGTACAATTTGAAGGTTGTCGATAATCTTTTTAAAAATAATGTTGTTAATATTGATGCTTTAGGTAAAGATAATAAGACTTATATTAGATTTAATGGGGTTGATGCGAATACTTATGTAACTGAAAGTGATAGTAATGATATTGATGTGGATAATAAGATTGATATTAATACAGAAGATTTAGTTGATATCGATATTGAAGATTTGGTTAATACGATAACGACTTCGTTTAAAAAGAATATAAAAAATGTGAAGGTTACTAAAAGTACTGAGTCAATTATGATTAATGATGTTACTTATGATACTAAGAAAGAATCTTTAATTTTAACACCTACTCTTTTGCAAAATATTTTAAATGATGTTATGGATAGTAATGAAAATTATAGAGATTTACTTGAGGATATTACTTTTAGTGATAATGTAGTTATTGATTTTTATGTAGATAAAAAGACAGATAGTCCAATAAAGATTGGTTATGTAAATAATGATTATGATTGTGATATTTTATTTATTAATGATAGTTTGACTTTGAGTCTTACTAGTAATGCTGATAGTTCGAAGGTAGAAATGTCTATTAAGACTAGTAGTAATAGTGCCAATATGAGTATGATTGTTACTTCAAGTCTTATTAATATTAATTTGACGGCTGATTATAGTGATTTAGGTACTTCTATGAGTAGTAATATTGCGGTTAGTTTAGATAATGATGAGGATACAAGTAATATTAGTTTAAGTATTAAGGGGGATTATCAAAATTTAGAAAGTATTAAAGATATTGATATTAGTAACCCTAAGGATCTAAATGAATTTAATATTGAAAATTATCGTTTTTCTTTTATTGGAACGCCATTTTATAATATGTTCTTTTAAAAGTTAGCAGTTAAAAAGGAATGCTTTGGCATTCCATTTTTAGTGTTTTAAACACATTCAACGTAAGTATCAGAAAGACAACGAATGACGCAGCAGCAATCACAGTCCATTGTGAAGAAAGAATTTGTTGCAACGTATGGATTTAGACTAGTTTGGTCTGGATTATCTGCTAATACTCTAAATGTAGCACAATTTCCTTCTAATTTTTCTACTCTAAATATTTTAGAACAGTTTTCGGAAGTATCAGTACATGTAGCTGTTACGTCTTTGCTGGTAGGCATGGACCATGGTGTACCATTACCACTACAAGTATAAAGCATTACTGGTCTTGTGTTGCAAATGAGGCAGTTTGGACCGCCACCTAAAAGTGGACGATCGCAAGTTTCTAAGCATGATTCAGGACATGCATTTTGTTGTAATACTAAGATTACTTTTAATATTTCAGCGACACAATTAGAGTTAGTATTTTTATTACACATATATTTCACCCTTTCATATATTCTCACTAATAATTTATGAAATTAAGGGGATTTATGCTACTTAATACTGGAAATTTATTGCTTTAATTGCGAAGAAGTTATTATTGATAATGGTGTTGGCACTAGTGATATGAATTTAGTTTTAATAATTTTTAAATTAATCATGCTTATCCACAATTTTATCTAAGTCTACACTATTTATTGACTCAAAACGTTTAGTAATTTTTTCAGTTGTAATGTTAATATCTTTAACATCTTTAGTAACTGTATCAATACTTCTAGATAGTTTATCCCATCTTAAGCGATATTTGCTGAATTCTTCACTTAACCTATTTAATTCTAAATGGATAACCTTAGCATATTTATCACGTTCCATATTTTTTAATATCATGTTAATTATTGATAAAGTACTCATTAAAGTAGTAGGACTGGTTATCCATACTCTTTTATTATAAGCATACTCTAATAAATCACTATGATAAGCATTAATTTCAGCAAATATGGCTTCGGCTGGCAAGAACATAATAGCTTGATTAGCAGTAATACCAGGAATAATATACTTACTACTAATAGCGTCAATATGTTTTTTAACATCTAATTTAAAGTTTTTTTCATACATATTTCTTAGTTCTAAAGAAATAGTTTTATCAGTCATTTTTTGATAATTTTCTAAGGGAAATTTAGAGTCGATACCTATTGTACCTAGTGGTTCTGGAGCATATAGTATAGCATCAACTATATAACCATTAGGAAATTTATGTTGTAATTCATATATTTTATCATTCTTAGAACCAAAGACATTACTTAAAATATAGCTTAGATTTACTTCACCAAATATGCCTCTTGTTTTTTTATCTGTTAGAACACTTTGTAATGAGACTATATCACTACTAAGACTATCTATTTTCTTTTGGGCTTCATCTATTTTACTTAGTCTTTCTAAGATATTAGAAAATGTTTTATTAGTTTTATCAAAGTTAATATCTAATCTTTCATTTACTTTATCATTTATTTTAATTAAATTATCTGTAATATTAGTATTTAGTGTATTAAAATCATTAGTTATTATTTTACTAAAATCATATTTAAAATCACCAATATCTTTAGTTAGAGTTGTTTCTAGTTTACCTAGTCTTTCTACTACATTAGTATTATTTTCTTTATTTTTATTTATCTTAGTTATTAAGTATATTACTAGTATTATTAGAATACTTAGTAATAATATTATTATATATTCCATATGTTTTCTCCTATGTTCTTATTAATTATATCGTACATTTATTTGTTTATCAAGATATAAAAAAGATTACATTGTTAATTTATGTAATCTAGTTTGTTTTTACTATAAATGGGTCGTTTATTGTACCTATTCCACCTGATATTTCTACATCTGATTTAAGATTTATAACAGGACGGACACCATTGCCGCTAGTAACCAAGTAGCCGTAGAAGTTACCGGAGCTGCTAACGCGCCAAACATACGACGTCGAGTTGGAAGGGGAGAAATTATACGGCGACATTGTCCAGCACCAAGTACCAGTATAAACATATGATAAGGTATTTAAATAGCCATTTACCATACCAGCCATGGCGGCTTCATCAGCGGTCATTAGACCAATCGGATTCGTTAGAGCACCATTACCCTTTGAACTATCAACGGTATATAAATCATGTTCTTTGTCTGGG
>CALBBI010000085.1:0-1744 GCA_937926935.1 uncultured Bacillota bacterium | reverse complement strand
GAATATTATGGATAGTAATGGAACTAATTAGTAAGAATATTCTTTTCTTTTTACTAGAGTTCCTACTTTTTGCTAAGATTTTATCAAATATTTTATCGCTTAGATATAGTAGTAAACCACCTAAGAGAAAGCCGGTTGTAGCAATAAGCCAAGGGTTTAAGTTAAGGCTTTCGGCCCCACTTATAGCGGGAGCTAGTAATGAAAAATAGGATGCTGACATCATTACGCCGGCGGCAAAGCCTAACATGGCGTCCATTAAAGTTTTATTTACTTTTTTAAAGAAGAAGACAATAGATGCTCCGGCACTGGTTATTAAAAATGTAAATAGTGTGGCAATTAAGGCTTGCCACGGTGCACTTAAATTAAAAAAAACACTCATTATTTTCACCCAAAGTATGATATGTCAAATATGCATTTTGGAGTGGGCAGATTTAAGGAATGAGTGTTTTCTTTTGCGATTTTATTTTATTTTGTTGTTCTTGGATATCTTGGTCGTTAAATTCATTATTTAAGTACATGTTCTTAACATAGTTATAAGTTATTCTATTTATAGGTACTTTATTTAGTTCTAAATAAGATAAAATAGTACGAATAACAGTTATATCTAAGCTAGGATTATTATTATGTTTATTTAATATTTGTGCAAAATCTAAAGTTTTGGTGACTTCAGCAACTTGGAAGTTATTTAGACAGACATAGTTAAGAATTAGGTTGAGGCCTTCTATTTTGTTATGAACGAAGTATTTTGTAAGGTTAGAATATAAGGCACCATTTGAAGAAATTGGAAGACGTTTGAAAAATTCGAAAGCGTTAAATTCTGTACCGTCTTTTAGATAGCCTGTAGTAATACCAAGGTATATGTCTTTAAAGATTTCAATGTTGTGCATTAAAAGGATATTTTCGTTAATTTGGTGTTTTTCTTGGTATTGATTAAATAAATCAACATCTAGTTCTTTTAAGGTTTCTAAGCAAATATTAAAGGTGGTCTCAGTAAGGCCATAGTCTTCTAGAAAATCATGGAAATTATAAGAATTAGTATTTAAGTATTGAGTAATTATGTATTTAGCATAAGGATAGTTTTCTCTATAGTCAGTAGTTTTTTTGTAATAACGATAGTCGATTAGATAACCTAAATGTTCATATTCTTTTATTTTGTTATAGTAGTAATCAACGTTTTTTAATTCCTCACGGATAGTATCTAATCTAGGATCACTGGCACCAAGTTTGATAAATAAGGAATAACTACGGCGGAAGACTTCACTATCTTTATAAAGTCCAAAAACAATCATGGCTTTGTTGTATTCACTTAGGTTGGAGTTAAGAGTTTGGGATAGTTTGATTAGTTTTTCTTTTCTAACATTTAGTTCTTCTGGAGTGCATTTATAAGGCGTGTAATGAATTTTCATATAACCAAGTTTTTCATATTTTTCATAGTAAGAAAGTACTCTTTTTAAGATAACGGCTTTTTTAAAGTCAGTGGTTTCGTATTTATTGATATTGTTTAAAAGAACGGAGCCTTTACAGATAACACGTAGTTGTTGGGCTTTTTCAAAATCCTGTAAATCCGAATTAATGATAGTAAGAAGTTTATTTATCTCTTCGTCTGTTAGTAAGTGTTTTCTTTCTAGTTCGTATGACATATTTATCCCCTCTTTTGTGGATATTTAATATAGCACAATGCTTTACATATGTCAAACTAGTTGTTGGTTTTATCTAGAAAGTAATGTATAATTTTGTTTTTTAG
>CALBBI010000084.1:0-6181 GCA_937926935.1 uncultured Bacillota bacterium | reverse complement strand
CAATAATGATATATACTTATGATTTTATACTTGATGATTCAGTTACAATAGATACTGATGATATAGAAACATATTTAAATAACTTGCCACTTAATGAGTATAAAAAGCATGCAAGAAAATATAAATCAGTATTTAAAGAAGACTATAATGGAAATTATTATTGGTATTCAACGGAACCAGTAGAGGAATAGCTAGACTATTCTTTTTTCTTGGGGTAGAAAAATGGGCAAAAGTTTGGTATCCTTATAAAAGGTGATTTTTATGACTTTTACTATGCAAGTTAAAGATGAAATATCTAAGATTGAACCTAATAGTATTGATGCTTTAACCGAGTTATCAGCATTTATTAGATTTGACGGAACTATAAGTAAAGATGAAATATTATTAACAATGGAAAATGCTTCAGTAGCAAGAAGAATATATAAATTATTAAAAACTTTATTTAATGTTAAACCAAATATAATGGTTCGTGTTCAAAAAAGATTTAGAGTAAAACAAATTTATATGCTAAGTATTAAAGAAAATGTGGATGGTATTTTAGAAAAATTAAATATATATAAAAATAAGAGAAAGGTATTACCGGAAGAATTTTTCTTAGATAGTGAGGAGGAAGTAATTGCATTTTTAAGGGGACTTTTTTTAGCAACAGGTAGTATAAGTAATCCTCAGACAACGGGATATCATTTAGAATTTAGTATTCATACTAAGACGGAAGCTATGTACGTAGTTAGAATTTTGAAGAAAGTTAACGTGGTATCAAAGATTTTGAAGAGAAAGACTAGTTATATGGTGTATGTAAAATCAGCGGATATGATTAGTGATTTATTAAAGATGTTTAACGCGACTAATTCGATGTTCTTTTTTGAAGATATAAGGATATATAGAGATCATAAAAATATGGTTAATAGGTTGAATAATTGCGAGATAGCTAATCAAGAGAAAACTATTCAAACGGGGTTAAAACAATTAGAGGATATTAAGTATTTACAAAGTCATGATTTAATACCTTTACTTGATGAGAGAATTCAGGAAGTTATTAGTTATCGTTTGAAGTATCCGGAGACTTCTTATCAGGAACTAGCGGATATAGTTAGCCAAGAAACGGGTAAGCCTGTTGGAAAATCAGGAATAAATCATTATTTTAGAAAGATAAAAGAATTAGTTAAGAAAAATCAGGATAAAGAAAGTCAAAAGAAAGTGTAAAGTACTAGATGATTTTAGAATATTTTTAGTGATATGTGGTAATATAAGGGTGTAGGAGGCTATTATGAACGAAGAATATTTTAAGATGAAATCAGAAATGAATGACGAAATTTTAAAAGACCAATTTATTTCTACTGGGGAAGTTACTGGACGTGAGAGTCAAGATTTAGCTTCAATGTACTATAAAGCTAAGGATAAAAAATCGTTAGAAGAATTAAAAGAAGATTTAGCAAAAATGAATCGCTATAATATAACCCCAGAAAATGAACAAAGTCATTCAAGAAGATAGTATAGAAAGTGTCAACTAAAACAAAGTTGACATTTTTTTATGACAAATTATTTAAGTTCATGATACTATAGTAATGATAGTAGGAAGAGTGTTAGTTTATGGAAGAGAAAAATATAGAAAATCAAAATCCTTTAGTATTATATTTTGAAAAAATAGATAAATTACAAAAATTGTATAATAATTATATAGATTTATTAAGACAAGGTAATATGAGTGTTGATAGTAAACTAAATGAAACTAGAAAGACTTATGATTTGTTAATGCAAAGTTTTTTGAATTACTTAAGTAATGCTTTTCATTTTGATATGGATGCTTGTTTAAGGGATAATGATGTTTATGTTGAAGATATTAAAAATAGTGATTTAATCGATAAGATTAAAGCTGTTTTAACAAATTTATGTAACAATAATAATAGCGAAGATATTAAGCCAATTAAAGATGTGCTATGTCCGGTTGTGGTTGTGGATATGAGCATGGTATATCTAGCTTTAGAAAATTTACCTAAAGCTGCATAAAAAAGGTCTTATAGAATGATGTCTATAAGACCATATTTTTTGGCTTCGATACTAGATAGGTAGGTATCTCGTTCGGTATCAGTTTCAATTTTAGATAGTTTTTGGCCAGTATTTTTAGCAAGAATTTTGTTTAGTTTTTGACGAAGCTTTAGGATACGGTTAGCTACGATATTAATTTCAGTAGCTTGACCTTGGACACCACCTAGGGGTTGGTGGATCATGACCTCACTATTTTCTAAGATACAACGCTTGCCCTTAGTGCCGTTGCTAGCTAGAATAGCAGCCATCGATGCGGCCATGCCAATGACGATAGTACGAACATCACTTTCAATAAAGTTCATAGTATCAAAAATGGCCATACCAGCACTTATAGAACCACCGGGAGAATTGATGTAAAGATTAATCTCATCATGACTTAAGGAATCTAGATATAATAGTTCACTGACAATAATGTTGGCAGATTCATCGGTAATTTCACCACTAACAAAAATAATGCGGTCTTTTAAAAGACGAGAATATAAATCAAAAGCAACTTCCTTATTAAAACTTTTTTCAATAACTGTTGGAATAATATTCATATGTTTCACCTAATATTATTGTAGATGTAAATATTAAATATATACATAAAAAGATTGTCTAATTAAAGTAGATAATGACATAGTAAATGATTTTTGATATAATTTATTTAAGATAAGGGGCATGTTAATAATGAAAGATAAATTAACAATTACGATAAATAATGGTAAGACACTAGAAGTAGCCGTTAATACGAAGATAATTGATATTATAGGTCTTTTACCAGAAAATATTAGAAATAAAATAATTGGGGCCAAGATTAATAATGAAATCATGGACTTTAATACTAGCCTAAAAAGAGATACAACGATTAATTTCTTTGACGTTAATGATTTAGCAGGATATAAGATGTATCAAGCGGGGTTGAAGTTTGTGTTAGAAGCCGCTCTTAAAGATATATATAAAGACGAATTTGAAGTGGTTTTTAATCATTCGATTATGAGAGGAATACACGCAAATATTGTAGGTGATAGGGCATTTACTTTGGATGATGTTAAAAGAGTAAGAGAGCAAATGAGTAAGATAATTTTAGAAGACTTGCCTTTTAGAAAGTTGAATGTTGATAGTAAAGAAGCTTATAATTATTTTTATAAAATGGGGGAGATTGAAAAATCATGGAATATTCATAATATAACTAATCAGGTAGTACTTTTATATAAGTTAGAAAATTATATTAATTATTATTATGGAGAGATGCCTTATTCAACAAGATGTTTATCAAAGTATGATTTAGTATATTTAAATGATAATGAAATTGTTTTAATGTTTCCTAATCCTAGGAGTAAGAATGAAGTCCCTGAGTATGTGCATTATGGAAAGATAATAGAATGTTTTAAAAATGAAAAGAAATGGTTAGAACGTTTAGGTATTCCTTATGTTTATCAAGTTAATAAGAAAGTAAGTAGTAGTGAGATTAAAGAACTTATTAGAATGAGTGAAGTTAATTTTGATAGTAAGATTCATGAGATTACGAGGAGAACTTTAGAACTTGGTAAGAAATATATTATGGTTGCTGGTCCTTCTAGTAGTGGGAAGACAACAACTACTAAAAAAATTGCTTTGGATTTGGAAGCTCAAGGGATTAAAACGTTGTTAATCTCGGTAGACGATTATTTTAAAAATAGATGTGATACACCAAAGAATGAAGATGGTAGTTATAATTTTGAATGTATGGAAGCAATTGATTTAGTTAGTTTAAATCATGATTTGAAGGCTTTAGGTGAAGGCGAAGAAGTAAGACTTCCAAGGTTTAATTTTATAACGGGTAAGAGAGAGTATTATGAGTATCCGGTTAAGTTAGAGAAAGATGCGGTTATTTTAATGGAAGGTTTGCATTGCTTGAATAGAGAGTTAACACCTGACATACCGGATGAGGAGAAGTTCTTAGTATATTTAAGTCCGTTTATGCCACTTAATATTGATAGGCATAATTATATATCGACAACAGATTTAAGACTTATTAGAAGAATGATTAGAGATAATAGGACTAGAGGGTATGATGTTTCAAAGACGATAGATAGTTGGCAGAGTGTTAGAAGAGGCGAGGAAAAGTATATTTTTCCTTATGTTCATCAGGCGGATATGGTGGTTAATACATCACTGGTGTATGAACTAGGAGTATTAAAAGTCTTTGCGGAGCCTATATTATATTCGGTTGATAATACTTCGGTTTATTATGAAGAAGCAAGAAGATTGATAAGTTTTTTAAAGAGTTATTTTCCAATATCTAGTGAGTATATTAGTGATAGTTCGGTTTTAAGGGAGTTTATTGGTGGTTCATATTTTGAAAAATAAGAGAAAAGGATGAGATAAATGATAAGAGTAGCAATTAATGGTTTTGGGAGAATAGGAAGAATAGCGTTTAGAGAGATGATTACGGGTCGTGATTTTGATATTGTGGCCGTTAATGATTTATCGAATGCGGAGGAGTTAGCGTATTTATTAAAGTATGATACTAATCATCGTAGTTTTCATGAAGATGAGATTAGTTTTGATAATGATAATATAGTTATTGCTGGTAAAAAGAGAGTTAAGGTATTAAGTGAAGCTGACCCTAGCAAGTTACCATGGGGTGAGTTAAATATTGATGTGGTATTAGAATGTAGTGGGAGATTTACAAAGTATGAAGATGCTTATAAACATATTGAGGCTGGGGCTCGTCATGTAGTTATTTCGGCTCCAGGTAAGGGCGATATGAAGACAATTGTCTATGGGGTTAATGATAGTATTTTAGACGGTAGTGAAGAGGTTATTTCAGCAGCATCTTGTACAACTAATTGTTTAGCGCCAGTATTAGATGTTATTGAAAAGAATATTGGAATTAGAAAAGGCTATATGAGTACAGTTCATGCTTATACAAATGACCAAGCAACTTTAGATATTCATCATAGTAAGGGAATTATGGCCCGTAGGGGTCGTGCTTGTGCTCAAAATATTGTTCCGGCATCAACGGGAGCAGCTAGTGCAATAGGAAAAGTTATTCCAAGCTTACTAGGGAAGATGGATGGGATGGCTTTTAGAGTACCGGTATCATGTGGTTCAGTTGTTGATTTAACTTTAGAGTTAGAGAAAGATGTAAGTAAGGAAAAGTTAAATGACTTACTTAGAAATAATCAAAGCGAAGCATTAAGAGTATGTGAAGATCCAATTGTATCAAGTGATGTTTTAGGTAAGAAGTGTGGTGCTTTGGTAGATTTATTATCAACGAATGTGTTAGAAACAGAATCTGGCAGTTTAGTAAAAGTTGTAGCTTGGTATGATAATGAGATGGGCTATACGGCACAAATGTTAAGGACAGCAAAAGCTTTAATTAAAGAAAAATAGTCATTTTAGACAAAAAAACGGCTATTTAAGACAAAAAACGTGCAATTCAAAAGATTTAGTGTATAATTAGATACACGAAGAGGCGATATTATGAATGAAGATAATACTAAAATAAAAATATATTATGATGAATTAAGAAATTTATATGAACTAAGAAAGAACGCTCCAAATGAGGATGAACTAAAAAAGATCAATGAAGGGGTAGCAAACATCAATTTAAATATTAATGTTATGAGGTTAAAAGCTAATGCTAATAAATATGGATCAATTGTTAAAGACTTTAATGATTTTAGATCAAAGATTAACGATCTTAGATTGAAAGGCCTTTATTCTGGATGTGTAGCTACCATTTGTATAGCACCTGATGGTTTTGTTGGAGTTTCAGTTTCAATTCAAGGTAATGAGCAAGAATTTTCACATGTTGATGGATTTACTCAAGCTGCATCTGACTTAGGAGTTAATTTATATGGTAATGATGTTTATGGATTAGGATTGGAAATAACTTCTTTAAATGGTGTAGCTTATCAAATACTTCCAGGATATGTTATTGCTTATTTACCTAGTAATTTAACTCAAGAACAATCTTTAGTGGCAACTAAATTATTGAATGAATTTAACGAGTGTGATTTTTCAATTTTACAAAATGGTGTAAGTCAGGACTTTCAAAAAATTGGCGTTGTTCAAGAAATATTAAGTCAATCAGTCGGGGAGACAAAAACATTATCAAGATAGCAAGTAAGTGTTAATTAGCACTTATTTTTTTTATGAATTTTCT
>CALBBI010000083.1:0-10579 GCA_937926935.1 uncultured Bacillota bacterium | reverse complement strand
TGAACAAGCTATTGAAATAGAATTTGAAAGTACAAGTACTGCTAAATCTACTGGTACTAAGAATGGTGAATGGTTGACCCACCCAGCATTCACTTTTGGTACTACCGAGTTACCTGGTATCTGGGTAGGTAAGTTTGAAGCTTCTGGTACGACTGATAATTATACGATTAAACCTAATGAACAATCATTAACAAATATAAATCTGAGTGTAATGTTTAGCACTTCAAGAAGCACCTCAACAGATGGTACTTATAAGTATGGTTTGGATAAATCTAATGTTGATACACATATGATAAAAAACATAGAATGGGGAGCAATAGCATATTTAACTAACTCGATTTATGGTCGATATAATGATGCTTCAACTTGTATTGCATCCGGTTGTGAAGTATGGATAAATAATATAAACACTGGATATGGTAATGGTACCGCTGTTGATGGTCAACCTCAATGGGGTCCTTCAATTACTGGGTGTGCCGGAGCAACTACAAGTGCTGGTGTATCAAGTTCACAAACTGCATGTGCCTCAGGCTATGACTGGACTACTAAAGGCGTAAATGCTTCAACCACTGGTAACCAATATGGAATTTATGATATGTCTGGTGGCACATGGGAATATGTAATGGGTGTACAAAAAGATGCTAATGGCAATGTCCAAGTTGGCTCATCTGGCTTTAGTACTTCAAGTCTTCCTGATAATAAATATTATGATTTATATGATTACCAAGAAAGTGCTGGAGTAGGTTATTCTAGATATCGTCTAGGAGACGCCACTAGAGAAGTATTAAAAAATACTACAGTTCAAGGACAATATGCGTGGTGGAATGATTGGGCTTCTAACATTTACAGCTCTAACCCTTGGGTAGGTCGTGGTGGTACTTACAATGCTGTCATGGGTGCTGGTGTGTTCGATTTCAATGATTCTTTGGCTGGAGGAGCTACGAGTGCTTCGTTCCACTCCGTTCTAACAGCACCTTAAAATATTAGAAAAACTCCAATATTTTTTCTTTCTTTGCATAAAATACTACGAAAGTGTCAAATTTAGAAAAAATATCAAAAAATCAAAATTTGTTAGAAATTCAAAAACTGCAAAAAAACAATGCAGTTTTTAAAATTCTACGCAAAAACCGCATTTAAAACGCAAAAATGCTGCAGAATTTCGTGATTTTGTAATTTTGACATTCCAAATAAACTTGCTTATTATACTCACCACGAGAGGAGAAATATCAAAATGAATCCCAAAGATCAAAATCAAAAACCAATAACAAATGATTTACCTGCTAAAATAATAATGAAAAACTGTCCTAAATTTCGAGCACAAATTCTAAGTGATATTACAAAAATACCAGAATCTAAATTTATTGATACTGAATTTCTAGATACTCATTTACCATTAAGCTTAGAACGATACTGCATTGCTGACTTAGCATTCAAAATAAGCGACATAAGCGACGAGCAAATAGTTACTACCGAATTCTATACTAGTTATACTGAAGGCAATGATGCCAAAGATTCATTATATACTTCTTGTTATAAAATAAATCTTTATACTGACTTAAAAAATAAAAAGAAAAGTACTGAGAATGTTAATGTTACCCAAGTAGTCTTTTATCATAGAAGTGGCAACATTGGTGATTTCCTTATTCAAAAGCAAAGATTTCATAATAAGAAAATAAAAAATCATATCAGTGAAATTATAACAAGATATACGATTAATCTTGACAATTTAGATAATATCAAATACACAAAAGTGTAAAGAAAAGATTGCTAAGAAATTTAAAATTTCTAGCAAGCGATAGAGAAACTCAAAAAGCTATGGCTGAAAAAAATAAACTATGGAAAGAAGTGATAAATGTGATAGTAAGATTTGACGAAAATGGTCAACCAATTCAAGATTTGGATTTAACATGCTATGTAATTAAGGATTCCCTTATTAATGACGGCAAAAAAATAGGCGCAAAAGCTGAACAAAAAAGAATAATCAATAACATGTATAATAAAGGTATGAGCATTGAAGAAATATCTGGCACTACAGAAATACCAATAAATAAAATCAAAAAAGCCCTTAATACATAAGAATTTCCTATAGAAAATATCAATATTGTTTGGTATACTATAAAAGACAAAGAAAGAAGTTGAATTTATGGGGACATATATAAAAGATATAACTGATAGAGAAGTAGATTTTGCTAAATGGTATACTGATATCGTCAAAAAAGCTGATTTAGTAGATTATTCTAACGTTAAAGGAAGTATGATAATAAGACCCTATGCCTACGCTATATGGGAAAATATCGTTAGTATTTTAGATAAAGAATTTAAAAGATTAGGCCATGAAAACGTTCAAATGCCTATGTTTATCCCTGAATCTTTATTAAATATTGAAAAAGAACATGTTGAAGGCTTCGCACCTGAAGTAGCCTGGGTAACATATGGTGGTAGTGAAAAACTAGAAGAAAGAATGTGCGTAAGACCAACTAGTGAAACCTTATTCTGTGACCATTTCAAAAAAATAATTAAATCTTATCGTGATTTACCAGTTCTTTATAACCAATGGTGTACAATCGTAAGATGGGAAAAAACAACAAGACCATTCTTAAGAAGTAGAGAAATCCTATGGCAAGAAGGACATACAATGCACGCTACTGCCGAAGAAGCTAAAAACGAAACCTTAAGAATGCTTAAAGTATATGAAGACTTCCAACGTAATTATTTAGCAATGCCTGTTATTGTCGGTAAAAAAACTGATAAAGAAAAATTTGCCGGTGCTGAAGAAACTTATACAATCGAAGCTATGATGTGGGATGGAGTTGCATTACAAAATGGAACCAGCCATTACTTTGGTACACACTTTGCTAAAGCCTTTGGTATTGAATTCTTAGATAAAGATAATAAATTAAAAACACCATACCAAACTTCATGGGGCTCAACAACCAGAATGATAGGTGGTTTAATAATGACTCATGGTGACGATAGGGGATTAGTATTACCTCCTAAAATTGCACCAACTAAAGTTATGATAATTCCAATAGGCAAAGTTGATACTGAATTAGAGCAAGTAAAAGAAGCTTTAGAAAATGCTGGCATTACTTATAAAGTTGATTTAACTGATAAAACTCCAGGATATAAATTTGCCGAAGCCGAAATCAAAGGATACCCAATTAGAATCGAACTAGGACGTCGTGATTTAGATAACGGATTCACAACTATTGTAAGACGTGATACTTTAGAAAAAATTCAAGTTCATGACTTAAAAGAAATTGCTAATATCATTAACGAAACCATGGATAAAATGCAAAATGAAATGTATGAAAGAGCAGAAGTCCGTCGCAACAGCATGATTTATACTGCTAACAACTATGACGAATTTAAAGACATTGCCATGAATAAATCCGGATTCATCAAAATTAACTGGTGTGGTGATGTAGCTTGTGAAAATAAAATCAAAGAAGATACCGGTATGAAATCTCGTTGTATTATTAAAGAAAATACGAGTGATGTCTGCTGTGTTTGTGGTAAAACAAGTAAATACGAAATTTACTTTGGCCGTCAATACTAATTACAAATAAGTTAAAACTCTTATTTGTTTTTTAAACTAAATTACACTAATAATAAATAAAAGCTTGTTAAACAAAAAAATATTTGATAATATAGAAAAACAAGAAATGAGGAACGTATGAAAAAACTAATTATAATAAAATATGGTGAACTAACAACAAAAAAAGACAACATTAATTTCTTTTTAAGCCAACTAAAAAAGAACGTTAGTAAAATCTTAGAAGGACTAGATGCTACCATAACCTTCGATAAATCAAGAATGTTTGTTGAAACAACTGAGTTTGATAAATGCTTAGAAAAACTTCAAAAAGTATTTGGCATCCATGAAATAACTATCGCTTATGAAACTAGCAATGACCCAAAAGATATTGAAGAAACTTTAATTAACCTTATCCAAGATAAAGACTTTAAAACTTTTAAAGTTGAAACTAAAAGAAGTTATAAAAAATATCCTGGTACTAGTATCGAAATCTCTAAACATTATGGTGGCGTAGTATTAAAAAACAAAGATGTAACTGTTGATGTTCATAACCCTGAAGTAACCATAAATATCGAGATTAGAAGTAACAAAGCCTATATTTATTTTGAACAAATTCCAGGACTTGGTGGTTATCCAGTTGGAGTTCAAGGTAAAGGCCTATTAATGCTAAGTGGGGGCATAGACTCCCCAGTTGCAGGGTACCTTGCCATGAAACGTGGTATCAAACTAGAATGCGTCTACTTCGAAGCTCCTCCTCATACTAGCTTAGAAGCTAAAAACAAAGTAATCGAACTAGCAAGAAAACTAGCTTTATATAACAATGCCAGTATTAAAATGCATGTTATAAACTTTACAGAAATCGAAGAAACTATCTACAAAGAAATACCTAACGACTATCTTATAACAATTATGCGTCGTATGATGTATCGTATCAGTGCTATTCTTTGTAGTAGAAATAACCTAAAAGCCATCATTAACGGCGAATCTATCGGTCAAGTAGCCAGCCAAACTCTAACTAGCATGAGAGCCATAAACTCCGTAATCGATATTCCCGTAATAAGACCAGTTGCTTGTTTTGATAAACTAGAAATCATTGACCTAGCTAGAAAAATCGATACTTATGAAACCAGCATCTTACCATATGAAGACTGCTGCACCATCTTCGTTCCAAAACACCCTGTAATCAATCCTGAAATCAAAAAATGTTTAGAATATGAAGAATTAATTGATTACAAAAACATGATTTATAATGCCATTAAAAACGAAGAAATAATTAAAATCAACTATAAACAAGAAAACGAATACCGTGATATTCTCTAGTATAAAATAACCCAATTCAACCATAATACTAATGGTGATATTATGGGAAGATTAGAAAATAATTATTATAAAACTAAAGACTTTATCTTCAAGAGTGATAAAGATAAAAGATACGCGGATGTCTTTAATGAATACGGCTTTAACTTTGAAACAACCAAAGAAACCACCTATGACGACACCAAACTAGCAACCCATCCTAGTATCAATACAACTAAAGAATACCTTAATATGCGTAGTAAATACTAACTTTGAGCTTACTTTAGCTCATTTTTTAATGCAAAATTAACCACTTTCTAGTATAATAGTAAATAGAGGTGGAAAAATGAAAATATTATCAGTAAATGCAGGAAGTAGTTCCTTAAAATTTCAAATGTATGAAATGCCAGAGGCAAAAGTATTAATCTCCGGTATATTTGAAAGAATAGGTATCGATAATGGTATTTATACAATTAAAATAAATGGAGAAAAATTAAAAAAAGAGGCTGATTTAAAAAATCACAGTGTCGCTGTTAAAATCTTACTTAAAGAATTAGTTGAAAATAAGGTTATTGAATCTTTAGACGAAATCAAAGGTGTTGGTCATCGTCTAGTTCATGGTGGCGATAAATATAATAAATCCGTAATTATTGACGACGATGTAATTAAAACTGTTAAAGAATTAATTCCATTAGCGCCTTTACATAATCCCGCTAATATTATGGGTGTTGAAGCTTTTAGAAAAGCTATCCCTAATGCCGTTCAAGTTGGATGCTTTGATACAGCATTCCATCAAACAATGGACGAAGACAGTTATCTTTATGCAGTTCCATATGAATGGTATACCAAATATGGTGTTAGAAAATATGGTTTCCATGGACTAAGCCATAAATATGTATCCCAAAAAGCTTGTGATATTCTAGACCGTAAATATTGCAACGTTATTGTTTGTCACTTAGGTGGCGGTGGCTCAATCTCTGCTGTTCGTGATGGCAAATGTATTGATACATCAATGGGCTTTACCCCAAATGCCGGAATCGTTATGGGTTCTCGTTGTGGTGATATTGATTATAGTATCATTCCTTATATGATGAAACAAACCGGTATGACGATTGACGAAATCGATACTGAGCTAAACAAAAAGAGTGGTATGTATGGGTTAAGTGGTATTTCTAGTGACTTTAGAGACATTGAAGCTAAAATATCTATCCGTGACCATCGTGCTATCATGGCTCACCACTTATTCGTTAACTCTGTAGTTAGTTATATTGCTAAATACTACGTTGAACTAGGTGGTTGTGATTGCTTATGCTTCACAGCAGGCGTTGGTGAAAACTCCGCTCACGTAAGACGTATGATTATCGATAGATTAGCGCCACTTGGCTTTAGAATCAATCGTGATTTAAATGAAGAAATGCGCTTTGGTAAAGAAGGCTTAATATCAGCTTCTAACTCAACCGTTCCAATCTATGTAATCCCAACTGACGAAGAAGTAATGATAGCAACCGATACATACAAATTAATTCAAGACAATATTAAATAGTAAAAAATAGAAAGAGTTATAGTGTGATTAATCCTGTAATAAAAAAAATATATAAGAAAATCAAAAAATATAATACTATCGTTATCGCCCGTCATATTGGACCGGACCCTGATGCTGTATGTAGCCAAATTGCCTTAAGGGATACCATTAAGGCAACTTTTCCCTCTAAGAATGTCTATGCAGTAGGAATGAGCGTCTCTCGTTTCAAAAGCTTTGGCACCTTAGATAAAATCAATGAAGAAGAGTTAGATAATCCCTTACTTATCGTTTTAGATGTTCCAAATATTTCAAGAATCGATGGTATAACTTTTAGCAGATATAAAGAAGTAATTAAAATTGATCATCACCCTTATGAAGATAAAATGGGCGATACTGAACTTGTTGATACTACATCATGTTCTGTTGCCCAACTAATAGGGGAGCTTGTTCTAAATACCAGACTTAAACTAACTAAAGAAGTGGCTGAAAACATCTTCTTAGGTATTGTTAGTGATAGTGATAGATTCTTACTTCAATATACCACGGCTAAAACCTTCAAGATAGTTAATCAAATTATTGAAAAAACTAACCTTGATTTTACTAATCTCTATGTTAGATTATATGAACGCCCTCTAAACGAAATTAGATTCCAAGGCTACTTAGCTCAAAATTTAATTACAACCGAAAATGGTTTTGCCTATATTAAAATAACCACTGACGATATCAAAAACTTCGGTGTTGACTCTTCAACTGCTAGTAACATGATTAATAACTTTAACTATATTAAAGAAATTAAAGTCTGGACATTCATAACTTATGATCAAAAAAGCACTATGTACAAAGTAAACATAAGAAGTCGTAATGTCGTTATTAACGATATTGCCGCTAAGTACCATGGTGGAGGTCATAAATTTGCCAGTGGCGTTAGAACAACTAATGAAGCTGATATCGATAACTTAATCAAAGATTTAGACGAAAGATGTCGGGAGATTAACCATGAATAAAAAAGTAAGAAAACATAAAAAATTAAGAAAATTTAGAGTCTTAATAATATTACTAATCTTAATCCTAGGAATTATCCTATTAGTTAATAAAGATAAACTATTTAAAAACGAAATAACTATTACATCCCAAGACGAAATAGTTACTACCCCAAATAGTAATATCGACCTTCTAAGTAGTGTTACTGCTAAAAATAGTAAGAATAAAGATGTCTTAGTTACCATTAGAGGTGATTATGATTTAAGTAAACCTGGAACCTATGAGTTAGAATATGTAGCCACTGACTCTAATAAAGAAGTAACAAAAAAATTTAGATTAATAGTTAAAGAAGAAAGTACTTCTAAAGAAGAAACTCCAAGTACTACTAAACCTAAAGATAACTCCAATACTTCCAGTGGTAAAAATAATACTCAAAGTAGTAGTGATAATAAAACTACCACAACAACCAATAAAACCTTTACCACATCTAAAGGCTTTAAAGGCGAAGTAATAAATGGTGCTACCTATATTGAAGGTATCTTAATTGCTAACAAAACTTATGCTTTACCCGAAAACTACGGCAATGGTTTAACCAAAGAAACCCAAGATGCTTTCAATAAAATGCAAGCTGCTGCCAAGCTTGATGGCTTAAATATTTATATTTCTAGTGGATTCAGGTCATACGCTACGCAAAAACGTGTCTATAATAACTATGTTAAAAGAGATGGTGTTGAAGGAGCTGATAGATATTCGTCTCGTCCCGGCCATAGTGACCATCAAACTGGTCTAGCCTTCGACCTAAATACTATCAACGATTCTTTCCAGTACACTGCCGAAGCCAAATGGCTTGCCCAAAATGCCTACAAATATGGTTTCACCATAAGATTTCCAAAAGGTAGAGAAGAAGAAACTGGCTATAAATATGAATCATGGCACTTTAGATATGTTGGCGAAGACTTAGCCACTAAACTATATAATAATGGCGACTGGCTATCAATCGAAGGATATTTCGGTATAACTAGTTCCTATGCTTAAGAAGATTAATTCTTCTTTTTTCTTTGGTTTGAAATGTAAATATTATGAATACGACTTGAAATTTCTTCAAAATTATAAGATAATAGTAATTGATAATAAAGGAGGCTTATATATAATGATCGATAAATTATTAACCTTAAGTGAAGAAGAAATAAATGCTTTATTTGACAGCATTGACTTAAGTGAACTAAAAGCATTAATGGATAGTGTGAACAAGCTAGGTGAATTATATGAATAAAGAAGAATTAAGTAACGCAATAAGCGATTATCAAAAATCATCTCAAGGAACCTATAATGCCATTTTAAACGAAATAGAAAAAAAGCAGAGCAAATTAAATTTCATCAACAAATCAATTGAATTTGCTAAAAAGACTAGTGCAACACCTGAAGAAATAAACAATTTACTAGAACAAGCTCAAGAACTACAAACTGAGATTGATAAACTAACTCGTAATAAATACAAAATGGCTAATAAATTTAGTGATGTGAAGAGCTTACTAAGTAATGCCGCTATCGCTAAAATTAAGAGATCAAGTCCTGAAGAAATAGAACATGATAAAAAAATTAAGCAAGAAGAATTAGAATACGCTTTAGAAGAAAAAGGCAATGAACTAAAAAATTTGGAAGAACAGCTATATTATTTAGAACATACCAGCAGCCTTGATAAAGAAGCCCAAGAAAAATTAGAAAGCTATCAAAAACGTATCAAAGATATCGAAAATCGTGTTGTTTATGAAAATGCTAAAATGAGCGACGCCATGTGCAAAGAAGTCCTAGAATGCCGTACTCATATTAAAAATATCTTAGAAAAAGACAATCAACTTCGCCAAGTATATATTGATTCTAATAGTCGAACTTTAAGAACTCAAATTACTACTTTAAAATTAGAAATCGAAGAACTTCAAAGAAAGATTGGCATTCTAATATATCAAAGCGATGAAATATATCGTCAGCATTTAATAAGCATGGTTCAAGTGTCGCCTATCACTGATAATTATTCTAAATCGCAAAGCAATTATAACGAATTAAAATTACAATGCCAAGATGTACCAGAAAAATTTAAAGTTCAATTAGAAACCTACTTAAACGAACTTCAAGACCTAATAAATAAAGTCAAAGAACCAAGCGTAATCGCCACTACTGATATCTTTAATCTTATGAAGGACTATCCTTATCATAAAGGAGACATTATTAACTTAGCAAAAATGTCTTCTATGATATATAATGCTAATGGCATCCTCTTAGTTTACCAAAATATTTTGAGACATGTAACTAATGACAACGACAGTAAAAAATATATCTACACAGAGTTAGATCAAAATGGTATGTTAGATATTCCCTTTGATAAAGAATTGTGGGAAAATTTATTCCAAACTACTATCGACGAAAATACCGTTAAGTACTTAGAAACAACCTCTAATCTTTATATTAGGATAAAAAATAAAACATTCCAAAACAGCAATGATAATCAAATCCTAGAAAAATATTTAAATTCATATAAAGATGCTATTAATAAATTATATCGCGAATTAATGTATAAAAGATTTATTAATCAAGGTGAACTAACTGCTACTATTGATGACTACAAATCATTAGATAGCTATCAAAACTATATTCAAAGATATTTAGAATTCTTAGATAATAAAATTAAATCTTATCAAAGCTTATTAGAATCTTTATCTAGCATGGAAAAAAAGGGTAATGAAGAACTTAATGATACGTATATAAGTATTGGAAATAAAAAGGATATAATTGAAAAACTATTAAGTAGTGCTAAAGTAGATGATATTAAAATAACTGCTGATGTAGAGGAAGATATTGAAGATAAACCTATCAGTGTTGGCTTTGAAAGCGTTAATACATCACTACATGAACCAGTAGGTGAGCCGGTATCAATACCTAGTGAAGATACTACTTTAGAACCTCAAATACCAGAAGAACCAGTTAACGATCTAAAAAGTACTAAAGAGCCAGAATCAGTAGTAGACCAGCCTAAAGCAAATGATGCTACTATGCAGCAACTATTTGATCCATTTGGCTTAAATTCTTCCTTAGAAAAACAAAAATTAGATAATATTGATAATGGAATATCTGACCCCGTACCAAGCAAGTCTAAAGTAGAGGATAATTCTTTAAATCAAGAACCAGAAGTGCCTCAATTTACAGCTGAAGACTGGGGTATAACTGATGTCCAAGTTCCTGATGCT
>CALBBI010000082.1:0-1266 GCA_937926935.1 uncultured Bacillota bacterium | reverse complement strand
CTAGGTAGTGCTAAATACTTAGTCTTCGTATCTATTCTATAAGTATTATAATTTTTTAAGGAAACATCCTCTAATATCTCACATATTTCTTTCATTTTTAATTAACTCCTTGATGTTTTGATAAATTATTTCACTACTATTAATAGTTTTATTTTTCCCTAAATTATTCTTTATTTCTTGATATTTATTCTTATTATTTATTAATTCTTTTATCTTATTATTTAAACCCACACTAGTTAAATCTTTTTCTTCAAGTATCTCTCCACAACCACTATTTTTAAGTTCTAAAGCATTATAGTATTGATGATTATTAGCAACATATGGACTTGGTATAAAGATTGATACAACATTTAAAGCTGTTATTTCGGCGATAGTTGACGCTCCAGCTCTAGTTACTAAGATATCGGTATTTTTAAGTAACCCTGGTAAGTTATCTAAATAAGGTAATACTTTAATATTATCATTATACTTATTGTTTTTATAATCTTCATAGTAGTTCTTTCCTGTTATATATAATACTTGGTATCCTTCATTACTAGCAACCTTTAAGAACTCTTTCATAGTATTATTTATTGTCATTGACCCTAAAGAACCCATTACTATTACTACTAATTTTTTATTGTTAGATAACCCTAAACTACTTCTAGTAATCTCTTTCGTATTTAAAGCTTTCTCTCCTGTAGGATTACCTGTATATATAACTTTCTTATTTTTAAAATACTTAATACTTTCTTTAAAAGATACTCCTATTATATCAGCATACTTACTAGTTAATTTATTTACTTTACCAGGTATAGCATTTTGTTCATGGATAAATATTGGTATATTAAGTTTTTTAGCCGTAGTTATTACGGGGTATGTTACATATCCTCCTATTCCTAGTACTACATCTGGTTTATATTCTAACATTATTTTCTTTAGTTTCTTCTTAGCTTTCCTTATTAGAAAGATATCTTTTATATCATGTCCTATATTCTTAGTTAGACCATATATCTCTATCGGTATATATTTTATATTTCTTTTTGGTACGATATCTTTTTCCATTCTATTATGGGTACCTATATATAATACTTCGGTATTTTTATCATGTTCTAAGAATTTATCTATTATAGCTAAAGCTGGATATATGTGTCCCCCTGTACCTCCGGCACTTACAATTATCTTCATTAGTTAATCACCTACTAATATTATACTATACTTTGTATTTTTTAAGTATCTTTTTACTATTAGTTGACAAAAGTAGCCATGAGCGTTGTCATGACTATT
>CALBBI010000081.1:0-1062 GCA_937926935.1 uncultured Bacillota bacterium | reverse complement strand
ACATCATAACTTCCGTCTTCTTTGTAAAACATTAACATACTCTGATACACTCCTTCCAATGTTTTATCTTTTTTGACTATACGATTATTTGCTAAGATATCTTCAATATCCTTCACGCCTATTCTGGTTAGTGCTTTAAAATACTCGTATATCCCTTGTTTGCCTTTAGTATATTTGATGGTTTCTAACTTGTCAAGACAAACATAACTAATTTCTATAAATTGACTATTATTGAAGCTTTCACTATATGTAATATCATGTTTTATAAATGGCATACTTTTTAACGAATTACCATATATAGCAATGAAGTATATTTTAATATCAGTATTGTAGGTTTTCTTACCATGCTTATCTTTTGTTACTGAAAATCTAGAAACCGCACGATTTTGATAGTCCAAGTTTTTCAAATCAGTGTTTCTTGAATACTTATTGTATGCTTCAATATCCACATAAGTATTGTCGTCAATCTTATAGATTAAGTCACCAACTCGATGTACTTCTAAAGCTTTTCTTGCTGAAAGGTTTGGGTCGATAAAGTGACCCTTAACTACTTTTTCATAATCAAGATTGCAAATCCAAGAAATAAGCTTAGCAGCGTAATCTGGATTTTCAAGAAGTATTTTTTTGAATACAAAATCAGTAATTATAACTGAAACATCGTTATTTTTTCTTGGAGGTTTTTTCATAGAAAATCACCACCTTTCTAAGAGGCGTAAAACTTACTCCCTCTACTACTCTTTATTACCGGAAAAGTGTCGATTTTCTTTTTTTTATTTGCATTTTTGGCAAAGTTTTTTTTAAAATGCCAAAATTTGACACAAATTTGACACTTTTTAGGCAATAATTTACTAGTATCTAAAAATTTTCTAAGTTTAAAAATCAAAGATTTTTTTCTTCAAAATTAAAAGAAAGTACCATGGTAATAACTGGTACTTTAAAAGAAAACATCTATAAATTCGAATATCTACTAGTTAGATATTTTCATCTTAATTTTTAACCTGTTTGATAACAGATTGGAACTGAACTTCAATGAATTACGATATAAATATTTAATCAAGAACC
>CALBBI010000080.1:0-23946 GCA_937926935.1 uncultured Bacillota bacterium | reverse complement strand
GAACTGGCAGACGCGCTAGACTTAGGATCTAGTTCGAGAGAGTGGGGGTTCAAGTCCCTTTGCTCGCACCAAAACAATTTAAAGTGAGTCCCACAACTCACTTAATTAATTTATGACTCATTAGCTCAGATGGTAGAGCACCTGACTTTTAATCCGGTTGTCCCGAGTTCGAATCTCGGATGAGTCACCAAAAGGCACTTTAATTAGTGCCTTTTTTGTTTTAATTTTAAGTAAATGAATATTATTTAATTTATTTAATCTAATTATTTGATTCAATTTAATTTAATTCAATTTAATTCAATTTAATTCAATTTAATTTAATTTAATTTAATTAGATTTAATATTTTTGGCTATTTTATCAACACGCCTTTGAGTACAATTAAAATCTTTTGCTAAATGCTTTTAGTTTTTTTAAAACTTTAATACCATATAAACTATATATAGCAAAACACTCTTAATTTATTACATCTTTTCAATTCTATATCTACTGGCAATAAATAATAGTTATCTTCTTTCTAATGAAATTAATTCTTGGTATTTAATAAATTCTTGATTACTAGGGTCTATTTGAAGGACATAGAGTATTTTGCCATAAAGGCTTCGAATATACGCTTCTTTATCTAAGATATTATTTCTTTCTAAATGAGAACTAAGGCCATATTTAGTTATATAATATAGTTCTTGTCTTATTTTATGACGATAGTCTTTAGGCACTTGAAGTTTTCTATTAACGACAATACCAGTTACTTCTTGTCTTTTATTATTAGTAATGATATGAATCTTCTTTTTGTTTAACTCATAACCCATTTTATGAAGTTTATTAGCAACGTATTTTATTATTGGATGAGGGTCAAAATTACCAGAAAACGTCATGTCATCACAATATCTGGTATAGTTGATATTTCTTTCTTGGCAAAATGCGCCAATATCGTTATCAAAGTCTTTTAAGACTAAATTTGATATATATGGGGCGGTTACGCTGCCTTGAGGTAGAAAATCTTTATACGTACAAAGATTAGTAAATAATGTTCCTATACTTGTAGGATATAGTTCTTTAGAAAAACAAGCTTTATAGATAGTTAAGTAATTAGTACTAGGAAAGAAATCTTTAATGTCTAGTTTAAGTATGATTTTTTGATTTAAATGAGGTTTGGCATTAGTAGTAAGGCTAGCACCATTATAATAAGCCTTGGCGTACTTAGAAATACTCTTCTCTTTTAAAACTTTATCCAGAATTGTTTTTTGAATATATTTTAAAGTTGGACTTGGTTGATAAATGGTACGGTAGCCGCCTGATTTCTTCTTAATTTTAATTACATGGTAATATTTTTCTTGATTATTGCTTATCTTATATAATAATTTTAAAGTTTCTTGATTAGAACTTATTAAATCAAATGAAAAAAGAGATAATAAGTAGTCATTACAAACTTTCTTGGTTGTATATTTCCACATATTACCTCCTTTTAGCAACACTTAATGATATTGAAATATGAAGGTGGAGAGTAAGCGCTAGCGGCTACATGAAATGTAGTATACTCCACTGGAATAGTTCAATCATTATCTATATTATTTTAGAACTTTAACGACTCGCTAAAGTGGGAATAATTAATTCCTATTCGCTGTTGCTTAATATGATTATAGCATATTTTTTAATTGGCAAATAAAATTTTAAATATATTTAATTACATTTTGATATTGAAATAAATCGTCGTCTTTTTTTAACACTCTTACTAGTCTTTCCTCGTAGTCATTACTTAGAACCTCAGGCTTAGAAAAATCATTTTCATTTAACCCTAATGTTTTCATTAATAGATTGTTATACTCTTGAGATAGCATTACAAGTTCTTTTTCATAAGCTGTTAATTCTAATTTACTTTTTAAATATTCAATATAACTTTCTAAAGTACTAAGATTGTGTTGTCTTTTTTGAAGATACATAGCTAGCTCTCTTTGAAATCTTCTCGATTTAAGCTTAGGAGGTTTAGTACTTTTCATTTGTTCTAATAACTTTTGACTTTTTTCTAGTTCTTGAGCGATTAATTCAGGATTTTCTTCTATTTTAAATAAGCTTATTTGACCTAGAGGAACAATAGCGTCATAACCAGATATCTTATCGTATTGGAAGGCTATGGCATTGTTGTCATTTTGATTAAATAATAACTCACTTGAAGCTAAAATTTCATTTGTATTTATACCAGTTGTATTTTGTAAAGTTTTCATAGCTATTGCTTTAACATTATATACGGAGACTTTCTTAAATAAAAGTAATTCTTTTAACAGTCTCCTGCTTTCAACAGGCAGTTCATTTTTAGTAACTACTGTTTCTAACGCTACTAAACTTTGTAAATATTCATAAACATAATTTGAAAATACCATTTTATATTTTTCCAATTCTTTCTTTAAGTATTCTTGGGCATTTTCTTGATAAGAAGTTGATTGTTCAATTTTTGACTTATTTCCAGTATTATATTTATATACTTCTTTTGCAAAATTGTTTTTTCTCTTTATTCATATTTACTACTCTTTTCTGTTATTTCTTTCTAATTAATTTTTGTTTCTTTTTATCTTTTAAAGCTTGAATGATTTTAATTATATTTTCATTGCTTAAAATCATATTAATCTTATTGGCATAATTTTTAATTTCTTCTTTATTTGCAGTACTAAATATTTCTTTTAAAACCACATCATCGTGATTATTCTCTTCGCAATATATTAAACTTACATTAAACAATTTAATTATATCGTCTAAAGTCTCTATTTTTTCTTCAAACGTAGCGTTTAATTCTGGCAAAGTAAATTGATAATGGTCAACTACGTTTATTTTAAATTCTGTTGGCCTTAAGTCTAACAAATCAGCTTTAGAACCATAGAAATATTCATATATATTATTTGAAATAAATGCTGGGTTAAGTTCTTCTTTCATTATTATATACTTAATAATCTCAGCTAATTTAGAATTTCTGCTAAAAGTACAATAAAGCTCATGATTAATATAATGATTTATTACTTTCACCAGATTATCTTGGCTATAAGTTAGATTATGACTTTTGACAAAATTCATTCTATTCTGCTCATTATCTAAGTTAAAATGTGTCCAGATATCCTCTTTAATTGGCTTTTTAGGTTCAAGTGGTCTATATGTAAAATAGTTAAAGTTACTAATGCCACTAACAAATTCGTTATATTTTTTAATTGGTACAAAGTCATGAACAGTATCATGATATTTTAAATTTAATTCTTCAACTAATTTAAGTGCTTGCTCTTTATCAAAGGTTATTTGAAATAAACGTAAATTATTATTTTCGATAATTGGCAAAACCATTTTAGAAGAAGCTTTATCATTTAAAACATTCATTTGGCGATTTTTTAGTATCTCGATTTGTCGCATTCTTTTGTAATGTTCCATTTTTAATTTATCTCGTCTTTTTAGTTCCATATTTATTGGTAATGAATACATAGTTATCTCCATTTCTAATGGTTTATATTATAGCATAGTGATTACATAATTCAAACAAAATTTTGTCTTTTATTTCCATAATAATTAAGAAAAATCTACTAAAACTATAAGTAGGTGGTAATATGAAGAAAATAATTAATTATATAGGTATAGGGCTTACTATCATTAGTTTTCCTTTTAATGTCTTAGCCTACTCTAATAAGGTTATTATGGGTGGTCAAAATGTCGGGATAAATATTAATAGTAATGGTGTTATGGTCGTAGGGTTTTATAAGGTTAATGGTGTATATAACGGTAGTAAATTAATGGCTGGTGATTATATTTATGAAGTTGGTTCGAAAAGTGTTAATACGATAAATGAATTAGTTAAGGCCATTGATAGTGGAGTCAAAAATAATCAAGTGGAGATAAAATACCGTCGAGGAAATAATACATATAAAACGACACTTAATTTAGAATATAAAGATAACGTTTATAAGACGGGACTATATGTTAAAGATAATTTACTGGGTAATGGAACACTAACTTATATTGATCCAAAAACAAAGATATATGGAGCTTTGGGACATAATGTTATTGAATCTAATACAAAGACTCGAGTAGAAATAAAAGATGGTAGTATTTTTAAGAGTGTGATTAGCAGTGTTACTAAGAGTACTAATGGTAATCCAGGAAGCATTAATACAAAGTTTTATAAAGATAAAGTGTATGGCACAATTAATAAAAATGTTGAATCCGGAATATTTGGTAATTACTTAGAAAGTGTCGATAATGATGCTTTAATTGAGGTAGCAAGTATTGATGAAGTTAAATTAGGAGAAGCGTCAATTTATACTAATCTATATAATAGTGATGTAAGGGAATATAAAATTAATATTTTAAGAGTAGATAAAGATAATAAGATAAAGAATATTTACTTTGAAGTTACGGATGAGGCTTTGCTTAATAAGGCTGGTGGCATTGTTCAAGGAATGTCAGGGTCGCCTATTGTGCAAAATGGTAAGTTAATTGGGGCGGTAACGCATGTTTTAATTGATGATGTTACAACGGGATATGGAATTAGTATTATTACAATGTTAGAAGAAGGAGAAAAAAATAACTGATTTAGTGGTCAGTTATTTTATAATTTAATGTTTTTTGATTCGTAGTTCCAAGCGTCTTTTACCATATCTTCAATAGTTTTAGTCGCGATAAAGCCTAGTTCTTTTTGAGCTTTAGTTGTATCAGAGTAGCATGTCGCTATGTCCCCTTGCCTTCTAGGCGCTATTTTATATGGTATTTTGATATTATTTACTTTTTCAAATGTTTGAACTAAGTCAAGGACACTGGCACCTTTTCCGGTACCTAGATTGTAAATAAATAATCCAGAAGGTTCTTTATTAAGCTTTTCTAAGGCTTTGACGTGGCCTTGGGCTAAATCAACAACGTGGATATAGTCTCTTACTCCCGTACCGTCTTTAGTGTCATAATCATTTCCAAAAATACTTAGACATTCTAATTTTTTACTAGCGACACGGCAGATATAAGGCATGAGGTTAGCTGGTATGCCATTAGGATCTTCACCAAGTAATCCAGAGCTATGTGCTCCAATAGGATTAAAGTATCTTAAAATACAAATATCGTATGTGTTATCAGAATTATATAAATCTTTTAAAATTTGTTCAACGAATAGTTTACTTGTACCATAAGGGTTAGTAGTTCCCCCAGTTGGACAATCTTCCGTTATTGGAATAGTTTTAGGGTTACCATATACGGTGGCACTGCTGGAGAATACTAGTTTTTTAACGTCGTATTCTTTCATGGCTGTTAAAAGGTTTAGAACACTACTTACATTGTTAATATAATATTCAACGGGCTTTTTAACAGATTCACCAACGGCTTTGTAAGCTGCAAAGTCAATTACCGCATCAATTTTATGTTCGCTAAATATCCTACGTAATATTTCAATATTACGCATATCTCCTTCATAGAAAGTTATTTCTTCATTGGTAAGCATGAATATTCTATCTAAGACGTCTTTTTTACTGTTTGAGAAGTTGTCTAGACCGATTACTTCATAACCATTATTTAATAATTCTACGCATGTATGGGAGCCAATATAGCCACAACATCCGGTTACTAATATTTTCATAATTTATTCTCCTATCTATACTATAATATTTAGTCGCTTGTAAATATTAAATTTCATACATATTAGTATGGTTAATAAATTTTTCAATAAATGAACAAATCTCAATGGATGTTTTTTCAGATATATGCATTGCTTCTTTTTTATTACCGATTGCCATAATAAACGCTAGTAATTGGTATCTTATGCCTTCACCATTTAGTTGATAAAAATAACGTTTATTATCATTTTGATTTTCATATCTAACTTCAAAATAGTCTGTTTTCCACCAAGGAGCTGGAACCATAATATACCCATTTGTACCGGTTATTATTAATTGCCCTTCTGATTTAGCGCCTTCTGCTACTTTAAGTGACGCTACGGCGTGGTCATATATTAAATCTAATTTAGTAAAGATGTCATTGCTATCTTGAAATTTAGAATAAAAATGATAATCTTTATAATTACATCCTAAAATGTCTAAAATTGGAATTAGAGCTTGAGCTCCTAAATGCATGAAGCTGTTAGGTTTAACACCATTTAAAAATTCGCTCATATTAGTAATAGTAGATTCAACTGAAATAATATTACCAATCTCGCCACCTTTAATAAGAAGTAGCAATCTAGAGTAAGCAACTGAGTATGATGTTCTTATGGCATCCATTAAGATTACACCTTTTTTCTTGGCTAGTTCTTGAAGTTCTTCACAACCTTTTTTGGTATTGCAAATTGGAGATTCACATAATACATGTTTACCTAGATTTAAAGCACTCTTTATTTGCTCGTAATGGTCATTTACGTTGGAATCTATGTATACAGCATCAACACTTTTTAATAATTCAGTTAAGTCATTGGTTATAAGTTGTATATCATCTAATACAAATCCCGATTTGGTATTTTTAAATTCTTTTTTTGGCACATTTGTGCAAATGCCAATTATTTTAATACCATTAACATAGTTATTTTCTAACTTATATTTATTTAGAAATGCTATATCATCACCAACTAAACCCATTTTTATTTCGTTCTTTTCACACCTTATTTGGGTACTTGATATTCCTTCAGTTCTTGGTAAATATACTACTTGACAATATTCTTTTAAATAGTCAAATTTACCATCCCAGTCTGAACCGATAGCAAATATATCAATATCATAACGCTTAATATCATCAATTTTTTGACCAATATATTCCTCTACAATAATTTCATCGGCTAATCCTGTTTTTCGCACGTTTTCTATTCTTTGAGCAAGGGATTGTTGAACGTTTATTTTGCCTCTTTTTCTATCAAAGTCTTCAGAGGTTACTCCAACAATTAAGTAGTCTCCTAGTGCTTTAGCTCGTTCTAATAGCCTAATATGCCCATAATGAAGATAATCATAGGTTCCATAAGTAATAACTTTTTTCATTAGAATATTCCTCTTTGGTGAAGTTCTTTTAAGGCTGCTATTAAAGTATCGTAATCTTCTTTAGTTAAGCATCCAATATGACCAACACGGAAAATAGAATCTTTTAAGTTACCACCATTAGGGCAAATCCAAATATTATATTCTTGTTTTAATATTTCAAAGATTTCATGAGCACTATTATTTTCTACTTTTAAGGCAGTAACGGCATTGGATGGATTTTGGGCAACTAATGTTAGTGGCAAAGACTGAATGCCTTTTCTAAAATAATCAGCTAAGTCTTTAGTATTGGCAATACTTTGTACAACACCACCATTAGCATCAAGCTCTTTTAATCTATAATTTATTTGTCTTAATATTCCTACAGCTGGTGTAAAGGGAGTTTGACCACGTTCCATATTTTTAAGGGCACTTTTTAGATCAAGGTACATACATGGGCATTTGGTATTATTAACTCTTGAAATTGCCTTTGGTGATAAGGCAATTATTGAAATTCCAGGAGGACACGCTAAAGCTTTTTGAGAGCCAGTTATCATAACATCAACGCCTAATTTTTTCATATCAAACTCATCAGCTAAAAAAGCACTTATGCAATCCACTATAAAAAATAAATTATTTTGTTTGCAAAATTCACTTAGTAATTTTAAATCATATAGTACTCCAGTAGAAGTTTCATGATAATTAACTAATAATGCTGTAAACCCTTTGTTCTTAAAACTATTTAGATAGTCTTCGTTAATCGAACAGCCGGTTTCTAATTTTAATTCTTCATAGTTTATATTGTGAAGCTGACATAATTCAACAAATCTTTGACCAAAGCTTCCACCATTGATTATTAGGGCTTTATCGTTAGAAGATAAAGTATTAATTATTGCTGCTTCCATAGAAGCTGTACCGGATCCAGTTATGAAAACAACTTTGGCGTCTTCTTGAGTTTTAGCCATTTTTTTAATTAGGGTTTCATTTTCTAGCATTAGTTTAGAGAACTCTTCTGTTCTAAAATATGGAACTTGTTCTGCTCCTATATTTCTAACACCTTGGCTTGATTGCACAGGTCCTACTGTAAAATTTAACATAATCTACACATCCTTCATCAATTAAAATTATTTGTTAATTTCTATATTATCTGATTCTACTTCTTTATTTTTATTTTCATCTATTCCTAGTTTTTTACTAACTTTTTTCTTGAATTTTCTAAAATAAATACCTAGAGCAGCTCCTAAAGCAATAATTATTCCTGCTCCTGCTTGAATAGCATACGTCATAACTGATGGGTCAATGTACGCTTTAACATTTTGACTTATCATTATTACAAACAAGTATGTAAATATAACTTTTTCTCCTAAATTTATTATTTTATTTTTCATTTTCTTTTTTCCTTTCATCAATTCTATTTTGAATGCATTCAATAATGTATTTAGCTCCAACAGAGGCTGAAGTTCCTAAATTGTAAATACTATCTTTTAGCATTTTATTAATATCTTTTTCATATTTTTTGCCATTTTCAAGTAAGTATGAAACATCCTTATCTATATTTTTAACATTATTAAGATCTACACTTTTACCAATTATATCCCTACTCCAAATATTTATTGGTTCGATATCGATATCCTTATAATTAGGGTTCATAATTTTCATTGGTGTATTAATAAATATTACAGGCTTTTTGGTTGTATAAGCATATTCATAACCAATACTTGACCAATCAGTTATTAATAAATCAGCTTTAAATATTGTGTCATTTTTAGCAAAGTCAGTTTGAATTTCAATATTTTTATTATCTTTATATTTTTCTTTTAACATTTCAAATTTTTCAGGCATGTGTCTTACTTCTTGAGGATGTGGTCGCACTGTAATCTTATAATTTTTATTTTTCTTTAAAGCATCTATTACTTCTTCTAAGCATAAATCACAGATATTATCTTTTTGCCATGATGGGGCAATTAAGATACTCTTGGTTTTAGATGATTTTTTAGGATTATTTTTTATTTCTTTTTGATAGTCACTAATCATATCATCTAATAAACTATATCCCCAATCATATATTTTTCTTTGCAAACCAAAATGTTCATATGTTTTTTCAGCTTCTAAGCGTTGGTACTTACCACAGGCAAAGAATACATCATAAGCATTTATTGATTTATATCTTTGGGTTAGATTAATACTATCAATTCCATGAGGAATAAAAACGTAAGTAATATCTTTTCTAACATAGCTTCTTTTAATATGATAGGTATCTAAATCTGGCATAGTCATCACTACTACATCCGCATCCATTTTCATCATTAAAGTTATTAATTTTTTTTCTTCAATATAATATGCTTTTAATTGATTATTTTTTTCAGCTAGTTTAAATATGTTATCGTTATAATCACTTGTAATATAGTGAATGGTGATATTGGTATGCTCTAATAAATACTCTATAATTCCTTTAAAGTATTTATAGAAACCGTTGCTTTCAGAGTAAAATACTAAATGTTTATTTACTACTTTAAAGAAACGTTTATAGTCTTCTTTTTCTTTTTTGATTTGCTCTTTTGAACGTTTTACTTTTTTATCTAAGTTAGATAATTCATTTAATTCAGCTCGAGCTTTTTCTAACTCTTCATAATCTACGTACTTTTTGGGGTTAATAAAGATATTTAATAACCATTGTAAGACGATAGCAAATAAATTACTAAATGTCCAGTAAAGAGCAACGCCACCAGGGACAAAATATCCTAAATAAAGTGATAGACCAACGGATAAAGCAACCATACCCCATTGGTTAGCTTTTGATTGCTCTTGCTGAAGAACGTTCATTAAGTTTTGGCCAATGCACATTATTAGAGCACTTAAGCCAGCTATTAAGGGAATAAGTAAACTTAGTCCACCCTCGGTTTGGGCAATCCAACTCATATCAAAACCTAAGAAGTTCATATTAAAACTATTTATCTTTTCAATATTTTCTGTGCTAATTGCATATTTAGTAGCATTTCCGTTTTTGATATCCTTAACAATTAGTAATTCTAAGGATGATGAATCTTCTGTAATTGAACTATCTTCTTGTAAGATAACTTTTTTTGCAGCACTAATTTCATTTGGAGAAATATCTAAGATGTATGTTAATGGCTGATTGATTACTTCAACTAATCCTAATAAAAGAACTATTTGAATAATTAGAGGTACTAAAGAAACAAAGACGTTATATTTTTCTTTTTTATATAACTTAGTTGTTTCTTCGGCTATTTTGTCTTTATCGCCAAAATAGTCTATTTTGATTTTATTAATATCTGGTTGCATTTTAACCATTTTTATGGAATTTTTTTGAACCCAGATACTTATTGGTAATAGAATGATTTTACTTAAGAAAGTAAAGATAATTATTGCTATACCATAGTTACTGCATATTGAGTAACAAAAACTCATGATTTTTCCTAATATTTGCGCTAACATTTTACACCTACCTATTAAATTCTTTACCAGTTGGAATCATTGTATCATTATCCCAAGCATGTCCTTTTTGATTGTATTCTATCATATGATCTTCTTGATTATAGATATAAAATAAATATCTGCGATTACGATCATTGCTGATATCACTAAATAATGTTTTAGTATTTGCACCATTTAAGATATCTTCATATGCACCTTGCAAGTCATCATATGAAATCTTTTTTGACGACTCAACGGTTTTATTGTGTTTGTCATTTTTGGTCTTAATATATAATATAGGATTTTGTCTTCCCTCTGGGCCAATAAAACTATATCCATGATCAGACATAATAATTATATTGGCATTATCATATATACCAAGTTTTTTTAATTGCTCTAGGTACTTATTTGTTATGTTAAAGCATGTTACTAACTTTTGCTCATAAGTACCATCACTAATTAAATTTACGTCTTCATCTAAGTCAAAGGGAACATGTGCTCCTTCAATATGTATAAACTTAAATTGATTATTGTTAGTAAGTTTTAATTCTCTATTTAAATATTCATTATAGAATGTTGTATCTCGTTCATCAAAGATATCTTGAACTTCTTCTTTGGATTCGTTAAAATTCATTTTTTCAATACTTGAATATTGTTTTAGATAGAATGGTAAGTACTTAAATGAAATATATCTAAGTTCATTTTTTATAAAGTTTTTAAACTTATATCGCTTACTAAAGAAAAGATTGTTTACTCTTTTTGCAGCATTATTATTATCATACATTATTTCAGAATCATATATGTTTATGTCGTATTTTTTTTCTTCTAGCTTTTTTAATAGTGGTGAATTATCTAAAGCATTGACATAGTAGTCATGAATATTGTTTTCGTTATTATTCCAAACTCCAGATAAAATAAACGGAATAGAATCTCTAGTAAATGGATATGCTCCCATGGTATCGGGATAATATGTAAAATCACTAAGGAAATCTTTATATTTTTTGTTACTAGTTAAGGCTTTATTAAACATTTTAGAATCGACAGCATCTAGTAAGAAGATTATAAAATTTTCATTAGATGAATAGGTATCTAAATTGGTTGCGGTAGCGGTTACTACATTTTCTTTTTCTTTGTAAGTATCAGTTGTTAGTGTTGTGGTGGCAAAAGAAACTAAAAGCATGGCAACAACAGCAAGGTCAAGATATTTCATGATAGAAATAGTTTTAACAAATCTAACTTTTCTGATTAGAATAATTGTCAATATTGTAACTACCATTAATATGGCAGCAGAAATTACTGAGGCTTTAGTGTAATCGTTCCACAATATTTTTGTGCCATCAAGTGGTGGCAACATTCCTGATAAATAATTACCTTCGATGTATGTTGTAATAAATAAAATATTAGCAATGATAAATATTACATAAAAGATGCTTTCTTTTTTTATTACTTTCTTAAAAAATAAATTGAGGAGTGTAAGTAACACACTGATAGTAATAAATGATGCTAGAAACATAGCCATTACAGGTTTGATTAAAATTCCTATATCAAACCATAAATCATTTATGTTATTGCCATACATTATTATTGGCTCATAAAAAAACAACATAAATGATGCAGCAAATGCTAAGACTATGTTTGGCATAGCGTCTTTGATAATATTTTTAAACTTAGAATTCATATAATACTCTTCACTTTCTATAATACATTTGAAATACGTTGTATAAGTTGATTATAACACCCTATTTATAATGTGTCTACTTAATTTAAGCTTTAATTTGCCTTATATGGCACTAATTAGGCAATTATTTGACTATTAATATAAGCTTTAAAACTTATTTGATAGTTGATATATATTGTATAAATGTGGTAAACTAGATTTGAAAAATATTGATAGTGTTTTTATGGTGAGATGAGGGAGCTTATGAAAAAAAGAAATTCAAATATGGAATTATTAAGAATTGTAGCAATGCTTATGATTGTTGCTTTTCATATATTTAGGCATTGTATAAATATTCAATTAACAGATGCTAATTCAATTGCAGCTTTGGGTAACGGGTGGTATTCTTATCCGGCTTTTTCAAAAAAGCTTTGTTTGTTAGCTCTTATTTCACCGATGGGTCAGATTGGAAATGCTATTTTTTTAATTATATCAGGATATTTTATGGTAAATAAGGATGATATAGATTTAACTAAAATTTCAAAGAAATTATTGTTGCAACTCGGTTTTGCAGCATTGTCTTTAGGCTTGATATCAATATTAGCTTATCAAAGAATAACTACTGTTCCTATTAAATTATTATCTTTTAATTCTTTTAATTGGATGTCGTGGTATGTTGGCTACTATTTTATGGTAATTGTGTTAGCTAAAGTTTTTCTAAATAAATTTTTAAGTAAATTAAATAAAAATGATTATATAATGTTTCTATTAACAATTTTTGCTCTTACTCAGTTTTCTTGGAGTGCAAGTATTATTTCAAATATTGGTGGTGGTTTAGAAACTCTTTGTACTGGTGTTTTTCTGTATTCAATGGGCGGTTATATAAAGAAATATAATCCATTTGATTCAGTTAAATCATGGTTCATAATTGCTCTAATTGCTATTATAAATATTATTGTAATTGGAAATTTTTACATTGTTACAGCCGATAATATATTGTCATACGTTCCAAATGGTGAAAACATATTTTTACAATCTATACCTTTATATGTTGATATTCAGATTATACCTATTATTCTTGGAATAACGATTTTTGAATTATTTAGAAGAATAAAAATTTCAAATAATAAAGTTATAAATTTTATTGGTTCTTCAACATTTATGATATATCTAATTCACGATAATGAATTCTTTTATAAGATATGGAACGCTAAGGATTGGATAACGTTACTATATGAAAGTTTATCAAAATTTATTATGACATTTGGTATATATGTTTTATTAACTTTTGGAGCTGGCTTTATTGGATATTGTATTTTCTTACTTTTAGGAAAAATATGGACAATTTTTAAGCCTTTGATAATTAAAAAGACGATATAAATCAATTGACAACAAAAATAGTTAGAAACTTTCTTTCTAACTATTTTTATTAAATATTACTAGTTTACTTAATATATAATTAACTATAATTACTAGTACTTGAGAAACAATTTTTAAAAGTTTGTCATTTACATGGAGCATTGATACCCCTACCCCCATTATAAGCATATCTAAAATCAAAGTAGAAATTCTAGCACCAACAAAAGTAGAAAACTCTTTTAATTTGTTCTTGCTATTTGATTCAAAAACATATTTTCTATTTGTGAAATAAGCAAATAAGACACCAGCTATCCATGATAATATGTTAGCTATTTGTAAGTACATTGAGTTATGTGGATTTAAGATAGTCAGAGTAAGAGCGTAATACGCTATTAAACTTATTACCGTTGTTAACCCCCCAAATATTAAGTACATTATTATTTCTTTATGTTTTTTAAATAAATCTTTACCATTTTTCTTTATAAAATCAATTGTGAAAAATAAGATTGTTGGTAATGCTACTCCTAGAAGAACATATATTATTGATAATTGTTTAAAGGCATAGGGAAAAACGCCATAAACATTTGGGTCTACTACTCCGTTTAGCTTAGCATAACTATAATCTATTAATTTAAAGATAACAAAGTGTAATGCCATAATTTCAAAAGAATATGTTCCTATTTTATTAAATATATTCTTTATGTATTTAATATTTAATATTATCTTTGAAAGATATAAACACCAATATATTCCAATAAATGATATTATATAAAATAAATAGACATTACTTACTCTGTTACATGATAAGTCAATATATATGCTTAAATTCTTATATGTATAGTATAGTAATCCGCATGATATAATAAATAATATTGCTTGAATTATAGGATGAACATATGATTTTCTTTTACTAAAATAATATCCTGCTGTAAAAAATGGAATAACTAGTGGCACGGTTTGGGCGTGAAATGCTAAGTTGACCCCTTTTTCATTTAATAATAATCCAAGTAAACCACAAATAATTGTCAAAATGATTAAACTTATGTTTTTACATAGTTCTTTTTTCTTAATTATTGCTGAACTTACCTTATTTGAAAAATATACTAATGAACCAAAAAGTGTGGATGACAAAATATATACTGATACAAACCACAAACCAGCGGCCATGTCTTCTATACAGCCAAACATTATGCAATTAAGGCAATATGCTAAAATACTTTTTGGACTATATAGTACTGCATTTTCAAGTAATCCATAATTAAATAATGTATTATGGATTAATGTTAGGAATATACTAAAAGCAACATATTTTGGCCAATTGTTTTTAATTTTGGATAAGAAGTTTAAGTAAGGATCGTTGCCATATTTTTGTTCATTATATAAAGCTCCTCCAACAAAGAAAAATAACGCCAAATGATAGAAATAAACGAATTTTCCTAGACTGGCCCAGGAATGACCAATAACAATTGATATTATGCCTATTGCTTTTACAATATTCCAATACATTCTCTTTTTATTACTCATAAAACTACTCCTTAACTAGTAACGACTAATAATTTTGAACACATTTTTTTCTTCTTCACCACTATAAGCATCGATGAAAGAAAACTCGTCTTTTACGCATTTGTCTATTATATTAGATTCTACTGTGGCAGTATAATTTCTACATAACAATTTTTTAGATGGATAATATTTGATATATTTTGCAAATGGTTTAATATCATTAAAGTAATCAACAATAATTGCATAAATCTCATTTAAATTATATTGCTTTTTACTATCCAATTTTTCTTCGTTATAAACTGGCATTATTTTATTATTAGTCTCTTTAAAATATTGTAATTGACCATATGGAGCTGTTAAAAAATATTCTAATATTAGGGAATAATGGTATATTTTTTGATACTCTTTATCCTCATTGATATCAAAGTAAAAATATAAATTGTTACCATTAGTATATTTTTTTACATTATTGGAATTAGTTAAATAATATCCATTTAAATCTTTTTCTAATAATTTAGATAGGTTGTATTGAATGCTTCCTGAATATCCTAGATCAATTAGATTTAAATCTTGCTTTTTGTAATTTGGAATTAATTCTTTAATGTATTTTTTATAACACTTTTTTTCTTCTTTAATATTAGCATTAATTTCTTTTTTATTTTGATTAATTACTTTAAGAACCTTTTCATAATCACTTGGCAACTTTATTTTGAAATCTTGACCTTTATATTTTAAATTGAAATTTTTAAAGAGAAATTTACTTAAATTACCTTCATATTCATTTTTTAATATTGCTAATATGTCATCTTCGTTATTAATTGATGCAGTATTAGTAGCTTTTCTAGATGCTAGAAAATAATAATTATTTTGTAAGTTAATTTTGTTTAAAGAACAATATTTCTTATATAATTTTGTAAAATAGTACCCTTCTCTAGCTAAAAACAATAAATTTTCTGCCTGACTATCAATAACAAACTTTAAGAATTCAGTAATAATTGGAGCATGAAACATATATACAAAGTTTTCAAAATTATCAATTTTTAAAGAACTGAATGGACTATTATATATCTTTTTATTGAAGACCAAACCCAAATAAATTGAATCACTAGTTGTTCTATTATTTATACATTCTTCTAGTGATGGAAATAATAGGCTTTTTTGTAATAATTCTTTACTAGAGTTAACTTTAATTGTGGAAATGTTAAATTCCTTAGGGTATTCTACATCTGATAAATTATTGTCTCCAACATGAATAATTTTTTTTCCATCATAAATATTTTTTATAAAAGGCCATATTTCTTTGGTGTCTTTTCTTTTTTTTATGTCATTTGAGACATAAATTTCGTCATATATTTTATTATATCCACATTTATCTAGTATTTCAATGATTGCTGTTTTTGGTAAATACATATCGCTTGTTAAAATAACTGTCTTTTTAGCTTTTTTTAATTCTTTTAAGATGTCAATCATATCTCTACGAGCCACGATTAATTCTTTTTCTAAATTAATCTCTAACTTTTCAATTTTTTTGGCTTCGGAAGAAGAAATGTTATTGTCTAATTTATATTGACTATATATTTCACTTAGATTCACATCGTAATTATATCTATTTCTAGCGTTTTGCTCAGCTTTTTTTCTCTTTAATAGAAAGTTAGGATCTTTTAAATATTCACTCAAAATATTGAAAACGTCGTCCGGATTATAAACACATCTAGTAACCAAAGTATCAAATATATCAAAAGAAATTACATCATATTTTTTTAAGGCATAAAGAAATTCTTCTTGATTAAGAATTTCTTTAACCTCAGGTTCTTTCACAAAAATATTTTTTACTTTTTTGCGAAAATCTATTGGTAATTTACGGTATAAACTTAAAATGTAATTTTTCATATAACACCTCTAAACTCTAAATATTTTATGAATGATACTAGCATATTTTCTTCTAATATATCTTTTTATTACTACTAGTTTTCTAACGAATTTTGATGAATCTTTAGGCACTATAGGCACTTCTTTAATAGCGTCCATGACATTTATAACTTCTTGTGATGGTAAAACTGGCTCTCGTTTATAAATTTTGGTAACGTTGCCATCTGGAACATTAATATCATTTAACATATCATTAACAAATTTTAAGAATTCATCAAATCCACGTTCAATTGGATACTTTTGCATGTATTCATACCCAGCTTTGCCTAGTTTATTACGTAATTTTTCATCATCAAGAAGTTTTATAATTGCTGTTGCAACGGCTTCTGGCGATGTGTCAGCAAGCAATACTCCATCATCTGGAATATCATATAAATTATTTTCTCTGTATAAATCTACTACTGGCAAGCCTGCGGCCATCATTTCAAATGGAATTCTTGATGGGTTAGAAGAACTCATACATACACCAACAGAACATTTATTATATAGTTCATTACATTTTGTAATAGGCATAATATGAAGATTTTCCATCTCTACATCAAGCTTTATATCTACATCTGAACCATACAAATAGATTTTAACATCAGGACGCAATTTCTTTACTAAGATTAATGCTTTTATGCCAATGTTGCTACATCTTCTTGCTTTATCTGGTTGAAAGATAAAACATATTGCATTTTCTTTCTTTACATTCTTTAGTTTTTTATAAACATTAGTATCAGCGCAGAAACTAAAATAATTCATTGGTTGATTAAACTCATTGGTTAATTTATGTGCTAACCATTTTCCAATACTAACCCCACTTAGACCATATTTATAAGTATGTTCCATTTCTAAGTATAAGCCCCCCATTGGTTCAAACCAAGGTTCAAAGTCTTGAATGAAATAGGCTTTTCTCTTAACATTTTTCTTCATATAGTAAAGATAATCTGGAGTTTTAATTGAATATGTAGCAAATGCTAAGTCATATTCTTTTTTGAAGTCAATACCAACGTAAACGTTGCAAAGGCATTCCCCATAATACTCAATTATACGTTTTTTCATTGATTCATTGGTATTGGCATAATCTTCTTCAACGTAAATATCACATTCAAACCCCTTTCTTACTAAAAAGTTGGCATTTTGAATCATTGTTCTAATACCACCAGAGCCTTTAATTGGCCATGGAATTATCCAAGCTATTTTTTTTGCTATCATACTACTTACCTCGTTTCTAAAACTATCGCTTGTTTCATTTATAATTGCACCATATCTAAATGATTGTTTATGTATTTGTTCACTATTTAGTTCATAATTTTTTCTTATATCACTTTGAATTGTTAAAAGCTCAGTTATTTCTAGTTCTCTTGAAGCAACGGTGCTGGTTGATTTAGAATGTTTTCTAAAATAATTTAGGCTTTTATGACAGTATGCTATTTTACCTTTTGATAATAATTGATAATATACATACCAATCACCACTTATTTTAAACCTTTTAGCTTGTTCAATAACTTCAATTTGATTGCTTTTTTTAAAGACTACTGCTGAGACATTCGGAATTGTATTACATACTGCTAGAGCTTCTTTTATTTCTTCAGCTCCATCATTTATATAACTTTTATTCCATTTTGTCTTACTTACAGCAAGCATCCAATCTCTACATGATGGACTTATAATGCGGTTATTTTCATCAATACGCATACTCTCAGCATATGATAGAACGACGTCTTTATCATTAAATCCTAACATTACATTTTTTAAAAAGTCTTTATTACAACTATCATCAGCTTCACATATCCATACATAATCTCCTTTAGCAAGAGAAAATGCTTTTTGCCATTGGCTAAATACTGAACCACTATTTTTTTCATTCTTAATAAATTTTATCTTGATTTCCTGATGTTTTTTAATTATTTGCTCAATTTTTTCAACGGAATTATCAGTTGATTTATCATCTAATATAATTAATTCATAAATAGGATAAGTTTGAAATAAAATAGAATCTATTCTTTCTTCAATGTAGTGTTCATAATTATAATTTGGAACTATAACAGAAACCTTTTTGTATTTGCTAGTATACTTAGTAAATTTACTATTTTGGTTATATATTGTTACATGTTTGTTAGCTTTTGCATCACGATATTTTTCATATACAAAATCAGGTGTTATTTTTAGTATTGCTTTTTTTATTTTAGTTTTCATTTTCTTTAATCCCCCACACTTCTATTAAAAATTTTAACCTTTGGTTCATATTTTCTTTTTGCTCTTTGCTTAAATTATTATTTTGATTTAGGTAAGAATATATTTTTTGAATTTCTAATAAATGATTCTTTTTATTCATTGTAGAACTAATATTGTTTCCATGCAAGCGATAGTAGTTTAATGTTTTTTTATAAAATGCTATTTTTCCTTGTTCTAGTACATTTAAATAAAAATACCAGTCGCCACATTGCTTAAACGTCTTAGAAATTTTAAGTATTTCATCATAATTCTTATTTTTAATAATAATACCTGAAACATTTGGAATAGTACAATTTAAATATGAATAGTTAGTAATTTCTGATTTACCATCATTAACATAATTTTTGTTCCAATGTTTTGTTTTTAATAAATCAATTTGATCAATTAAGCTATTTTTTAAAACCTTTCCTTCGGCGCTTATAAAACCTGTGTTGACATAGCTTATTACTATATCATTATATTTAATAATGGGATTAATAACTTTCTTTAAGAAATTATTTTGACAATAATCGTCAGCTTCACATATCCATACATAGTCCCCGTTGGCTAAACTGAAACCTTTTTGCCATTGGCTAAAGGCGTTGCCACTATTTTTTTTATTAATAACAACTTTTATATCAATATAATTTTTTGTGGCTTTTTCGATTTCTTTTATTACACTAATAGAATTATCAGTTGAACAATCATCTAGTATTATTAATTCTTTTATTTTATAATTTTGAGCTAAAATGCTGTAAACTCTTTGATATAAATATCTACTATAATTATAGTTTGGTATTATAACAGAGACTGTAATTTCAGGTTCTTTATAAGTACTTTGTTTTAAGGCACTTTTTTTAATATCTTCTATAGTTAGATTAGGTATTATTTGATGTTGTTTGATTTTTTTTAAATCTCTCAGCAAATGATAAAATGATATCCATAGATTGTCTAGTAAAATTAATTTTTTATCATTTAAATTTACTAGTGTAGCATAATATATTCTGTTTATTTTGGATTGTCCATTCAAAAATTTTAAATATTCTTTATTTTTTTTACTATTATATTTCTTAATAAGATTATTATACTTTTTTAAAATTTTATATCGATGCCAAAAGTTTGTCTCTTTTGGAATAACATACAATAGTAAGACAATTAGTTGATTATAAATTAGAGTATCTGCTAATTTTTCATACAAAGCATGATGTTTTATTCTTTCAAGAGTAGTTTCTATTCCATAAAATATATCAAATCTTTTATCACTGAAGCCACTATTTTGAATAGAATTATTTCTTTGAACATAGTAGTAATAAGTATTGGCATACGATATTTTTTTAGCCTCAACCAAAGCTGGTATTACAACAGCAATATCTTCATTTACCTTTCCTTCAGCAAATTGGTATTTAGAAATTATTGATTTTTTAAATAACTTGTTACAGGCACTAGCAGCAAGACCATTATTAACTACATTGTAAACATTAAATTCATCTTCGCTGCAACATTTTGAAATGGTTTCGGTATTATTATTTTCATAAACTATTTTCATATCGCAAACAGCAATGTCTGATTTATTTTCTTTTATTGATGTCATTAATTTTTCATAAAAGTCATTATCAACATAATCATCAGAGTCAATGTATCCTATGTAACTGCCAGTGGCTTCTTTTAGTCCTCTATTTCTAGAATATGATAAACCGGAATTCTTTTGATTGTAAAATATTTTTATTTTAGGATTATTTTTATAGCTTTCTAAAACTTGTCTAGAATTATCTTTAGAACAGTCTTCAACTATAATTATTTCCATGTTTTTATAAGATTGGCTTAATAAAGATTCGATACATTTTTTTAGATATTTTTCGGTATTATAAACTGCTACAATAACTGAGATTTTTTCATTCATATTTTTTTTCTCCCTTGCATAACATCTATTAGTAGATATAGCGACTTCAATCGCGTTTTTTCTCTAAATAATTTACTCAATCTTTCCTTTTTATTACTTTTATTTATGCTTGATCCCTCTTTATGAAATACTTTCAATTCAGGATCATATAGACTTACTAACTTATCATTTATTACTCTTTGATATAAAAATTCTTCTTCGTGAAATAAGAATGTTTCATCATAAAATGGATATTTATATTTTTTCAAGTAGTTATCACTAAATATTATACAGCAGCCATGTAATGGTGAATCTAATATAGTTTTATCACCATTGGTTGGAATATTAGGCTTTCTAATTGCATGTTTTATTTTCAAAACAACTTGTAAAAGAAAGTACATAATGGGATTGCTATATATTTTAATTAGCTTTTGACATCTTGATATTTCTTTATTTAAGGAATCAATATCTTTGATAACAGGAAAAGGATTTACTGACTCTTTACTAGGCGAAGAAATATATGGTCCCATCATATCAAAAGAATATTTTTTATAATCTTGTTCAATGATATTTAGAAAATTCTCATCGTCAATATAGACGTCATTATTCATAACTATATAGTATTTAGATTTATACTTTTTCTTGGCATATGAAATACCTTTGTTATTAGCTTTAGCAAAGCCATAATTTTTATCTAATTTCAAGATATCTTTAGTGAACTTTTGAATTAGTTTTTCCTCACTTTTAGAAAGCGTATTGTTATCTACAATAATTATATGGCATTTATCTTTAAAAAGATTTTGAAGTTTTGTTAAACATTCAATGGTTTCTTCAATATTTTTATAATGCAAAATAATAAATGAATACATATTAAATTTCCTCGGCAAATCTTTTTTCTAATTTTTTAAATACTTTGTAGCACAAGACAAGAATTACTATACCAAATATCAATAAAAGAAGTAAGTTTTGAATTTGTGGTATTCTGTGAACATAGAATATATCACGATATGCATTAATTAAATGAGCCATTGGATTTAGTCTAAATAACCATATCATCCATGATCCTTGAAACATTTCAGTTGAATATAGTACTGGGGTTGCATAAAATAATAAATTTATAATAAACCCAACCATGTATTCAACATCTTTAACATATACATTAAAAGCACTTAATAAAAAGATTATTGCTAAAGAGATTATATATTGAACTAGCGCAATTAATGGTAAAAACACTAAATGCCATGAGATGCCACATCCTCCTAAAAGTACAAAAATTAAAATAATTACGCATGATATTAAGAAATTAACTAGTCCACTTGTTACAACAGAAATTGGAAGTATTTCTCTTGGAAAATAAACTTTTTTTATAAGATTTGAATTTATAGTAATGCAAGTTGTTCCTTGAGTAATGGTCGTTGTAAACCAGGTCCATGGAATAATACCACAAATTAAAAAGATAAGATAATTTTCAGTTTGGATTCTCATTATGTAGGGAAAAACAATAGCATATACTAAAACTTGTAATAAAGGGTTAATAAATGACCATAAAACTCCTAAAAAAGAGGCTTTGTATTTTCCACGAATTTCTTTTTTGACGTTAGTTTTTAATAATTCACGATATTGGTACAATTCTTTAAATACATTCATATTCTCACCTACCCACAAACTCTTAAATATTCTTCAATAACATCTTTACATTTGCCATCCATGGCAACTTCACCATTGTTAATCCAAATGGCTCTGTTACATAATTTACTAATAGAATCTAGGCTATGACTAACGATAACAATAGTCATATTACTTTTGGCTAACTCTTCTAATTTAGCAAAACATTTTTCTTGGAATCTTTGGTCCCCTACTGCTAAAATCTCATCTATTAGAAGTATTTCAGCATCTACATTTATAGCAACGCTGAATGCTAAACGCATGTACATACCAGAAGAATAAGTACGAACAGGACTATCTATAAAATCTCCTAGTTCACTAAAATCAATGATACTTTGTAATCTAGCATCTATTTCTTGTTTAGTTAAGCCAAATATAGCAGCATTAAAATAGATATTTTCTCTACCTGTAAAATCCGGGTGAAATCCTGCTCCTAGTTCAAGCAAGGACGTTAACTTACCATAAGTTTTTAAAGTACCTTTATTAGGATAAATTATTTTAGTCATTAATTTAAGTAAGGTTGATTTACCACTACCATTTACACCAACCATTAAAATAACAGTTGGACCTTCTTCATTCATTTTAATTGGTTCATCGTTTGATTCATCATAGAAATCATAAAGAATTGAAACCAAATAATCTAACATGGAATCATATTCTTTAACATGTTTTCCATTTGATTCAAACGCATCCACAATTTTTTGTGCTGTATGAATACCCACATCACTCTCAAGTAGAATAACCATAATTTGCTCTAATAGGTCATCATCAATTCCATGAAAGTTATTGGATAAAGCACGCATACGATCTCCAAAGCTTTTCTTTGAACGATCAAGGCCTGATAAATATTTATCTTTATCTTCACTTTTTACGAAAGCTTCTTTTATTTTCGAAAAGACCGACATTACTTTTCCTCCTTAGCTATATGTACTGCATCTTTCAATTGCACTTTTAACACTTTACTAACACCATCTTTTTGCATTGTAACCCCATATAACGTATCGCACTGTTCCATAGTTCCTGGTCTATGTGTTACCGCAATAAATTGAGATTGACCACGATAATGAGATAAATAACGGGCAAAGCGCTCAACATTTGCCTGGTCTAATGCAGCTTCTACCTCATCAAAGATACATAAAGGCATTGTACGAGCCTTCAATATCGCAAACAATACACTAATCGCAATCAACGCTTTTTCTCCACCCGAGAATGTCTGGATATTTTTAACCATTTTTCCAGGAGGCTGAACATCAATATCAATACCCGTATTCAATACGTCTTCTGGATCCACCATGGAAAGACTAGCACGTCCTCCACCAAACATAGCCTTGAATACGCCATCTAGTTCAGCATTAATTTTATTAAACATCTC
>CALBBI010000079.1:0-4699 GCA_937926935.1 uncultured Bacillota bacterium | reverse complement strand
AGTAGGTTGGAAAATATTTTACTCATAATTATTTCCTTCATTAGCTTTCAACTTTTTTAATGTGATGGTATCGGTTAAAACAACTAATATTGTTATTATGATAATAGTAGTAATAATGGCATATGATTTAATACTTATAGAAGTATTGTAAAATAGGAAAATACTAGGAATTATTTTTGAAATTAAATATTTACCTGTTAAAATTGAGATTATAATTCCAAATAGATAGCTTAATAAGACTAGCTTTAGTTCGCAAGTACAACATTTAATAACTAGTTCTTTATTTGAACATGTATGATTTTCTTTAATGAGACTTTGCGATATTGCTTTAATAATAAGCAAAGCAATAAATAAATTAATGACAAATATAAATAACATTATGCCACATACGAGATTGGAAACGTCTTTGCTAGGAATATTAGTAGGCTCAAATGTCATGTTAGGAAAATCTTCTTGAAGTTTAGAGATATTATCTAAATTATCAATTTGAATATAGACATTGGTGTATTCACCAGAATCGACGTTATTTTGAGATAGTTCGTTAATTTTTCTAACCGTATTATGTGTTGTATAACAGGCATCGGTTTCGTACAGGCCATCTTTGATATCAAATAAACCAACTAATTTCATTTTTACGGTTTGATTACTAGAGTCGAAAGAAATTTTTAAAGAAATTTCTTGGTCGAGGTATTTTGCTATTTCTAGATTATCTTCTTTAGTCTCGGGATTTTCAGCAAACGTGGAAGGACAAATCATTTCATAATCATTAGAATAATCTAAGTCCCTACCCTGTGTTATATTTAGATTTCCCGGGATCGTGCCGATTAAATCAAAGGCAGGTCGGTCAGGAAAGTTTAAAATAGCATTTTTTTCATTAAATAGAAAGACATCTTTAACATAGGTACTTTCTTTTAATTTAGAATAGGTATCAGTATCGTTTTTTGAGATATTCGTAAGATATAACTTAAAACTATAATTATTGTTAATGTATTGTTGGATATTTTCTTGGTAAAAGAAATAAAATGATATTCCAAAAATAGCACTAGCAGTAGCAAGAGATAGTGTAACTACTAGTATTTGTTTTCTAAATTTTGTTAAAATCTTTGATAATTTTTTTATAAAACTCATATACATCACTTTCTTAATAACTTTGATTAACTTTATATTAACATATAGAAAAATAAAGTAGTAGATAAAGAGTATTTCAAACGTAAATTGACATTTATTAAAGTCTCTTACTTAAAGACTTCGGTTATAATACAAAAAAACGATTTAATCTCATAATTAAGATTAAATCGGTAATTTACAAATGGCAGAGGAAGCAGGACTTGAACCCACGACATTCGGTTTTGGAGACCGACGTTCTACCAACTGAACTATTCCTCTATTCGTGCGTTGATAATATCATTATATATAATTTTTCATGATTTATCAAGCACTTGTTGATAATTTCTAAGTTATCCACAGCCATTATTTTAATGTTATTGTATCATTTTGGCAGTCAACAGTAATGGTTTGACCATATTTTACTTCGTTGTTAATTAACTTCTTAGCAATTAAAGTTTCTAAGTCACGATTAACTAAACGTTTTAATGGTCTGGCCCCATAGAACTCATCGTAGCCATTATTTATAAAGTATTCACGAGCAGCACCGGTTAAAGAGATTTTAACATTTAAGTCTTTTAGACGATTTTCAATTTCCACAATAATTTTATCTAAGATAGAAGATAATACATCTTTAGTTAATTTTTTGAAGATTATTACTTCGTCAACACGGTTTATAAATTCTGGTTTGAAGTATTTATGTAATTCAGTCATTACTTTATCGTCTTCGCCATTTAGGATATATTCACTACCTACGTTTGATGTCATTATTATAATAGTATTTTTAAAGTCCACAGTACGACCATTAGAGTCTGTTAAACGGCCATCATCTAAGATTTGAAGTAATAGATTTAAAACATCTGGATGAGCTTTTTCGATTTCGTCGAATAAGACAATGCTGTAAGGGTTACGGCGAACGGCTTCAGTTAGTTGGCCACCTTCTTCATAGCCAATGTACCCAGGAGCAGCACCAATAAGTCTAGAAACAGAATATTTTTCCATATATTCACTCATATCTATTCTTACCATATGATGTTCATCGTCGAATAGTTCATAAGCTAGAGATTTAGCAACTTCAGTTTTTCCTACTCCAGTTGGCCCTAGGAAAATAAAGGAACCAATTGGACGATTAGGGTCTTTAATACCACTACGGCTACGAATTATAGCTTCACTTACTAGGCGAAGAGCTTCTTCTTGGCCTTTAACTCTTTTAGTTAGATTTTCTTCTAAATGTAATAGCTTTTCTTTTTCGCTACTAATTAATTTAGCAATAGGAATATTGGTCCATTTACTAATAACATTTGCTATATCATCCGAGGTTACGGTATCACTTAAAAGACGGTTTTTGCTTTGAACTTTTAAGTCTTCTAGCTCTTTTTCTAATCTTGGAATGGTACCATGACGTAGTTTAGCAGCGTTTTCTAAATCATAATTATTTTCAGCTTGTTCTAAGTCAAAACGAGCTTTGTTAATTTCTTCTTTTTTATTCTTGATGTTGTCATTGATTGATTTTTCACGTTCCCAGTTAGTCTTAAGGTCAGTTTCTTGAAGTTTTAAATCATAAAGTTCTTTGTCAATTTCGTCTTTACGTTTTAAAGATAGCTCGTCTTTTTCTTTTTTGATAGCTTCTCTTTCAATTTCAAGGCGCATGATTTTTCTAGTTAGTTCGTCTAAGGCGGTTGGAACGGAGTCCATTTGGACACGGATTGTAGCGCAAGCTTCGTCAACTAAGTCAATGGCTTTGTCTGGTAAAAATCTATCGGTTATATACCTATTAGATAATGTTGCTGCTGATACTAAGGCTTTATCTTGGATAGTTACACCATGGTGAATTTCAAAGCGTTCTTTTAAACCTCTTAAAATAGTTATAGTATCTTCAACGTTTGGTTCGCTAACAATTATCTTTTGGAAACGACGTTCTAAGGCGCCATCTTTTTCGATGTATTTTCGATATTCATTTAGAGTTGTAGCCCCTATGACATGAATTTCGCCACGGGCTAGCATTGGTTTTAGAATATTTCCGGTATCCATAGCACCTTCAATAGCGCCAGTTCCTACTATCATATGGATTTCGTCGATAAACATAATTATGTTACCTTCGCTCTTTTTGATTTCATCAAGAACTTTCTTTAGACGTTCTTCAAATTCACCACGATATTTAGCACCTGCTATTAATGAGGCCATGTTTAGTTCCCAAATGGTCTTATTTTTAAGACTAGATGGAACATCTCCTTTAATTATTCTTTGGGCTAAACCTTCTACTATGGCTGTTTTACCTACTCCCGGTTCACCTATTAAAACAGGATTGTTCTTAGTTTTTCTAGATAGAATGGTAGTAATGCTTCGAATTTCTTCGTCACGACCAATTACAGGGTCTAGCTTTCTTTTTTTACATTCTTCATTTATATTTCGACCGTATTTTTCTAATACGTTTTCATTTTCTTCTTGAGTATTATACATATTTATCACCCTTTCTGTTTATATATTATACTCCAAAATTAGCACTTGTCAAGCATGAGTGCTAATTAATTATATTTTGAAAAGTACCATTATAGTACTTTGCGCTTTTGATTAGAATTATTCAGCTTTTTCGATAGGTTCACTGGATACCCAGTAATAGTTATTTGTTGTTTTATCCAACTTATATGTATGCTTATAGTTTTTTGAGTGCTTTAAAATCGAGGAATTTATGTTATTAGTGGCTATTTCATTATCGGTTAGTTGATAATCACCAATGGAATTATTTTTTTCTTCGTCAGTATAAAAAGTAAATGTGTTTTGGTCTTTCCAAGTTCCATAGATGTATTGGTCATATATTTCTAAAGTATCGTCTGTTTTTGCTGCCTTTAAAATAGTGGTACTTACTAATTCAGGTTCAGCTTGCATTGTTGAGGTGTCTCTTTCAATCAAATATATATCTTCTTTGGGAATATATTGTAGTATATAGCTACTAGTATAGTGTGATGTAGGCAAGTTTTTATCTGTACCAAATAATTTCACACTGTTGTTTTTCAAATCAGTTGTGTTTATATATTTTAAAACAGGGTTTGTCTCGTCGCCAGAGGCATCAAGGTTGTGCATATCAATACAGGTATCATATTCTTTCTTTAAGGTATCATTACCACTAGTTAGTAATCTTTGACAAGTTTTTTTATAGTCTTCGTTAAAGATGTTTTGCTTCGTAGCATTTAAAATTGGTAGTACTTTTTGATTGTCAGTTAAGGTATCATAAGTTATTTTTTTTGATATATGATAATTAGTGTTTCTGGCATATAATTCTTTTATAAGGGCACTGTTTATATCTATGTTTTCTGATATTGTTGATTGATGATCATTGTCTTTTTGGGACTCATTTATTCCAGGATTATTACTTGATTGATTATTTTTAGTGGCTAAGTAGTAGCCACCACCTATGCCTAGAGCAAATGCTAAGCCTACGCCTAAAACCCCAACTGTTATTTTTACTCCCTTTTTCATATATACTCCTTCTATTTATAATAATATCACTAGTACCCCACCATTTTGAAAATTTACCATTTGTATACCAAAATGATCTGGGTTCAAAAAAAGAATAGCACTTTGTCTATTCTTCTAT
>CALBBI010000078.1:0-2330 GCA_937926935.1 uncultured Bacillota bacterium | reverse complement strand
TTTAACTGATGGAATTTTTCGATTAAATGTGAAACGGAGGCGCAACTTAAGAAAAGAATTACGGCATTAGGTATTTGGGTTAGGTCGTTAATATTATCATCGGTTAGCATGTGGCCGTTAGTTAGCTCATCAAAGATCAGTTTAGAAGTTACACCAGGGTATTCTAAAGCTGTTTCACGATTAGATTCGATTTCGGTAAGGTAAGTTATATCAGCTTTGTTTAGTTGGGGTGCAAAATCGTGATAGAAATCTTTAGTTCGAGAATAAGTGTTAGGTTTAAATACAGCAACGATTGTTTTATCAGGATATTTTTGACGAGCAGCACTTATGGTAGCGGCAATTTCGGTTGGATGGTGGGCATAGTCATCAATAATTATGGTATCTTTTACTTGTTCTTCGTGAAATCTTCGTTTGGCATTTTGGAAAGTTTTAAGAAGGGATATTATGCTAGAAGTAGGAATATTAAGTTCAGTTAGCATAGCAATACAAGCTAAGGTATTTAGAACCATGTGTTTACCATATAAAGGAATTGTGATACGACCCATAAATTCATTTTTGATATAGCAATCGAAAGTCGTATCTTTAGAAGAATAATCAATATTTTTAGCTACTACATCATTGTTATCATTAAGACCATAATAAATTACTTCCTGAGTTAGTTTTAATTTTCTAATATTTTCATCATCCCCACAAGCAATAATTTTTTTCTTAGTCTTAGAAGCAAAGGTTTGAAAAGTACTTATAATATCTTCTAAGTTTTTATAAGTTTCGGTATGTTCAAGTTCGATGTTCGTAAGGACTGTGTAGGTTGGTTCATAACTTAAAAAGTGACGATTGAATTCACAAGATTCGATAACAAATAGGTTGTTGTCTAAAGAGGCATGGCCGGTGCCATCGCCAATAAAGTAGTTGCAGCCAACGGTGTTTTTTAGGACATGGGTTATAAGCGTTGAAGTTGTTGTTTTGCCATGAGTACCGCAAACGCAGATAGAGTTAAATTTTTTAGTTAAGTCGCCTAGTATTTCGTGATATTTTTGGATTTTTAAACCTAAAGATTTGGCTCTTTGTATTTCGGGGTGAGTTTCTTTGAAAGCTGCAGAGTAAGTTACGATAGTGTCGGAGCTTAGGTTATTTTGACCGTCGTGATAGATAGGAATATGGCGTTTAACAAGGCCTTCTTCCGTAAATTTATAGTAAAGGTTATCGTCATAGCCGGATACTTCATATCCTAAGTCATATAAAATTTGGGCTAAGGTGGACATACCAGAACCTTTAATGCCTATTAAGTAGTATTTCATTTTAATCTTCTCCTTTTGTCTTTATTTTTATTAATTTCATTAATAGCTTTTATGGTTTCAGTCTTAGAAAGACCGATTTGTTCGTTTTGAACATAAATAAATCTATCGGCATACTCGTCGCATCCCATAAAGTAATCATCGTCAATTATAATATAATCTTCCAAACGATATTTAGAGATGTAGTTACTTATTTCTTGGTATTTATCGTTTAAATTTTCAGTACGGTCTATAATGGGAAGCCCTAGTCTTACTAAGTACTCTGCTATATAAGGATAGACATTGGTACTTTTAAGACTTGAGGTAATAACGATACTGGAATTAGTACTATTGGCAATTTCTTTAAGATTGTTAATACATTTATAATCGAAGTCTAGAAGAGCTAGTTCGACCTCGTCAGTTAAATCCAGGGTTGGCCGGTTTATAAGGCGGTGGCGTTTAGGCATAGTTTTGATTATTTGGTTGTCGTTTGTTAAGACACCGTCAATGTCAAGAAATATGATGTTATTCATAAATTAGTCCTCTCTTTCTAAGTTTATTGTAGCATAAGTTAGAGCTTTAATTTAAAGTTGTTAAATCAATCTGTAAAGTATGACGTTTTTTGATTTCTTTTATTTGATTTTCAATAATATTTTTTAAAGTTTCGTCGTAGTTTTTATGAATTTCAATAGTATTTTTATATAAATATATTTTATCAAGCAAGGTTTTATCGTTAGTAGAAAGATATTCATTTATATAATGAAAGAAAAGTTCAATTGTAGCGGGTAAGATCTTGTTGGTGCTGGCTAGGTTTAAATACTCTAGAGCTTTTTCTAAATTTTTAGTTAGACCAAGTTCTTTACAGCCATTAAGATAAAAGTATTTGGCGAGGTTATAATAAGCATAGTAACAGATGGTACGATGATTGCTTTCTAGGGCATCTTGATAGTATTGATAAGCCTTGTCGAGATTTTTTTCAGTCATATAACCGGTACGATAGCACTCTCCTACTTTGTTGCAAGCCCATGATTCTTTTAGATTGGCGCTTTCTAAGTA
>CALBBI010000077.1:0-13661 GCA_937926935.1 uncultured Bacillota bacterium | reverse complement strand
TGATTTTTCGTAAATACATGTAAAATATTGTTAAAAACAATAATTTTTTAGACATCTTTTTGATATAATTTAGTAAGGACGTGAGGGTTTATGCAAATACTCATAAAAAATTTAAAAATTAATTATACTCAAATAGGTGAGGGGCAAGACATAATTATGCTTCATGGTTGGGGGCAAAACATTGAAATGATGTTACCTCTAGCCAAAAAACTAGAAAATAAATTTAAAATAACTATTCTTGATTTACCAGGTTTTGGTTATTCGGAAGAACCAAAAGAGCCATTAGATATCTATGAATACACAAGTATTATCGAAGACTTTGCTACAACATTAGGAATCAAAAATCCTATTCTAATCGGGCATTCCTTCGGTGGTCGTATCGCCATAATCTATGCTTCTCGTAACGAGACCAAAAAGCTAGTCTTATTTGGCGCTCCTTGTATTAGAGAACGCAAAGTAAGTAAAAAAGAACAATTCTTAAAAAAACTAAAGAAAATTCCATTTACTAAGAACCTTGTTGAAATAGCCAAAAACTATATTGGCTCAACAGACTATAAAAATGCCACCCCTGTAATGCGTGAAATATTAGTTCGCACCATTAACGAAGACTTAAGCGAATGTGCCAAGAAAATTGCGGCTCCAACCTTACTTATCTGGGGGACACTAGATACCGCCGCCCCAATTAGCGACGCTAGAAAACTAAATGACATTCTAAAAGACAGCGGCTTAGTAGAAATACCCAATGCTACGCACTATGCATACTTAGAACAACTCAACTACGTAACTCAAATATTAGAAAAATTTTTGTAGGAGGAAATCATGTTACTATATATTATTACATTTTTAGTAATCTTTTATGCAGTTACTATTAAATCTAGAAAATCATTGCATATGTTACAACAAAACCTTTATAACGAAAACAATCGTTATCTAAAATGGTTAAGACACAATCTAAAAAGTGCTTTTTATCACTATGATATCCTAGCCTTAATTCTTTTTATCATTGCAGGGCTTCTTCATAACTTCTTATCTGTTATCCTAATCTTTCTAGCCCTTATCATTCTAATCTTTGATACCGAAGTTATTAAGTATTCCATTATGGTTGAAAAACACAAAAAACCCCTAGTTAAAACCGCTAGAGTAAGAAGACAAATCTTAACATTATATATCTTAAACTTATTACCACTTCTTATCTATACTTTTAACCCTGATTTAAAATACATTCTAATTGTTATTGCAGCCATATTGTTAGTTCTAAACTACTTAGTAGTATACTTAGTAAAAGTTATAAATACCCCAGTAGAAAAATATGTTTATCATTATTACTGGAATAAAGCTACTACTAAATTAGCATCCTTAACTAACTTAAGTGTTATAGGTATTACAGGATCTTATGGTAAAACTAGTAGTAAGAATATCTTAAATGAAATTCTAAGTGTTAACTTTATATCCCATCCTACACCTAAAAACTTCAATACTGATGTAGGATTAATGAGTACCGTAAATAATGACTTAACTAAATTTGATGAAATCTTTATTGCTGAAATGGGAGCTTACCGTGTTGGACGTATTAAAAACGTTTGCAACTTAGTACATCCTAAATATGGTATTTTAACTACAATAGGTAAAGCTCACTTAGAAACATTTGGTTCACAAGAAAATATCATTAAAACTAAATTTGAATTAATTGAAAGCCTACCTAGTGATGGCATTGCCTTCCTAAATAAAGACGACCCATTACAAGTTAATTACGTTAAAAATAATCTAAAAAACAAAGTTAAAATCGTTTGGTACGCTGTCGATAATAAAGAAGCCTCTGTTTATGCTAAAAACATTAAATGTTCTAACACTGGCTCAACCTTCGATGTCGTCTTCAAAAAAGAAGATAAAACCGTATCCTTTGAAACTAGACTACTAGGTCGTCATAATATTTCTAACATCCTATCTGGTCTAGCAGTTGGTTATGAATTTGGTATTCCTATCGAAAAACTAGTCATGGCTGTTAAAAAAATAAAACCAATTGAACATCGTCTAGAACTAAAACGCCTTGGTCTAATGTATCAAATTGATGATGCTTATAATTCTAACCCAATTGGAGCAAAAGTAGCCCTTGAAGTTCTTGATATGATGCCTGGAACCAAAGTAGTTGTAACCCCAGGTATGGTCGAACTAGGTGGCGAAGAAGCCAAACTAAACTTTGAATTTGGAACAGAAATTGCCAGTGTTGCCGACTATGTTATACTAGTAGGAGAAAAACAAACCAAACCAATCTATGAAGGTTTAATATCTAAAAAATATAAAAAAGATAATATCATAATAACAAACGATGTCAGGGAAGCATATACCATGGTTAATAACCTAAAAGAACCCAAAAAAGACATATATGCTTTATTTGAAAACGATTTACCTGATACATATAATGAGTAGGAGAGTGTAGTAAAATGAAAATTAAATTAGGAGTAATATTTGGAGGACAAACAGTAGAACACGAAGTAAGTATCATATCTGCTGTACAAGCTATGAAATCTTTGGATAAAGATAAATATGAAATAATTCCTATCTATGTAACTAAAGATTTAGAATGGTATACTGGAGAAATATTAAAACAAATGGATACTTATACTGATATGGACTTATTAAAAAGATATACTACCAACGTAGTACTATATAATAAAAAAGGTCATTTCTATTTACAAAGTAAAGGCTTCTTTAAAAGAATAAAACAAGAAATTGATATTATGTTTCCAATAGTACATGGTACTAACATGGAAGATGGTGTCCTACAAGGATACTTACAAACTATAGGAATTCCTTATGTTGGAAGTGATACTTATGCATCTTCTGTAGGACAAGATAAAGTCTTACAAAAACTAGTCTATGAATCTAAAAATCTTCCCGTAGCGCCTTACACTTGGTTCTATGATGTCGATTATAATGAAAATGCTGATAGTATCATTAAAGAATGTTCTAAGTTAAAATATCCTGTAATTGTTAAACCAGCAACTTTAGGTAGTTCTGTAGGTATTGAAGTAGCTAAAAACGAAGTTGAATTAAGGAATGCTATCGAAGAAGCTTGTAAATACGATAAGAAAATTCTTGTTGAACATGTTGTACCTAACTTAACTGAAGCTAATATCTCTGTTCTAGGTAACTATAAATTCCAAGAAGTATCTTTAATTGAAGAAGTAAATACTAGCCATGCTCTTCTAACTTATGAAGATAAATATATTGGTGGTGGTAAATCTTCTAAAACTCCTTCTAAAGGAATGGCATCTCTAGGACGTATTATTCCTGCCCCTCTAGGAGATAAACTAACTAAAGAAATCGAAAATATAGCTATTACTGCCTTCAAAGCTATCGGTGACTCTGGTGTTGCTAGAATAGATTTCTTAATTGATAAAGAAGAAAAGAAAGCTTATATTAATGAAATTAATACTTGTCCAGGTTCATTATCATTCTACTTATGGGAACCAAAGGGTAAGAAATATCGTGAACTACTAGACGAAATGATTAAAATTGGTATTAAAGATTACCAAGTTAGAACTAAAAAAGTACATAGCTTTGATTCTAATATCTTAGCTGGTTATAATGGTACTAAGGGTTCTAAATTTGGCGGCTCTAAGTTTTAAGGTTAATGCTTTGCATTAGCTTTTTTCTTTAATTTTAACTTTTTATCTTCAAATACGTTTATAAGTTGCCGAAAATATTTTAATTATGCTATAATTAATAAGAATAGAAGTAGTTATTCGGGGAAGTTTGAGTTTTAATTATTATAATCACTTATCAACTTCAGAATTTTAAACAACTATTCAAATGATAAAATTTAATTACGAGAGGAAAGTGAAATATATGGGTTTTATCAAAGCATTTTCAGGTGCTATAAGTAGCACATTTGCCGATCAATGGAAAGATTTTTATGTTCCTAAATCTGGCGTACCTGCAACAGCAGCAGTATTTCAAGCTGTACAACAATCTCAAAATAATGGCGTAGGAGAAAACTACAAAGGTAATGCTAATATTATTACTAATGGCAGCAAAATTGTAGTTCCAGAAGGAACTGCCTTAATTACCATGCAAGATGGTCAAATTACCGGCCTTATTGCCGAACCAGGAGGATTTGAATTTAGAAGTGATGACATAAATTCACAATCAATATTTGCTGGTGATGGTTTAATAAGTTCAACTCTTAAATCATCATGGGAAAAAGTTAAATTTGGTGGTCAACCGGGTGCCCAACAACTAGCATTCTATATCAATTTAAAAGAAATTCCTAATAATAAATTTGGAACTCAATCTGAAATATATTGGGATGATGCCTTTTTCGGTACTCAAGTAGGAGCAATAACTAGAGGAACTTATACTTTAAAAATTGTAGACCCACTATTATTTGTTAAAAATTTTGTTCCAACTAAATATTTAGTACCAAATGCACCAGTATTTGATTTTGCTGACATGGATAATGACGCTGCTTCTCAATTATTTAACGAAGTAGTAGGTAGTTTATCAGCCGCATTCTCAAACTATACAAATGACCCTTCTAAAGGAAATCGTATTTCTAAAATTCAAGGCGACCAAATAGGTTTTGCTCAAAGTCTTTCTACTGCTGTTGAAGAAGGATATCAATGGAAAAGTACTAGAGGTTTAGAAATAGTTAAAACTGCTATTCTTGCTATAGAATATGATGAAGACACTAAAGAATTAATGAAAGATGTTAAAAAAGCTGACGCTTTATCGGGAGCAAGAGGAAATTCATTTATGCAACAATCTATTGCCCGTAGTATGCCAACAGCTGCTGAACATGGTGGCGGAACTGGCATGGCATTCATGGGTATGGGACTTAATGCTGCGGGAAATGTTTCTCAAAGCGTTCAACAACAACCAACTCCAAGTTCTTATCAACCTGCATTTAATCAACAACCAGTTCAACAACAACCAGCACAGCCTGCCACTCCAACTCAACAAGATCCTATGACAGTGCTATCTGAAAAGAAAAAATTATTAGATGCTGGACTAATAACTCAAGAAGATTATGACGCAATAAAGGCAAAAATTTTAGGCCTTTAAAATGCAACAAGAAAATAATATCTTAAATTCTGCAAATAAAATTACTGGTGAGCCAACCATAGTTCAAACTGACCTTGGGTCTAAAGATGGGCAAAACAAATGCCCTAAATGCGGCGCCACTGATATTTCAACTAATGTTAATACCGGAAAACTAAGGTGCAACTTTTGCCGCTATGAATTTGAACCCGAAAAAGTATCTGGTTTAGTTGAAGACTTAAGCCAGCTTCATGGCCAGGTTATAGGCTCCGGGGCTAAAGATATCGTTGCCGATACTAATGATGTAATAACATTCAAATGTAGTAGTTGTGGAGCAGAAGTTGTAGTTGATACAGCATCTGCTTCTCAGGCAAGATGTCACTGGTGCCGTAACACTTTATCAGTTAATCAACAAATTCCTAATGGCAGCATACCCGATGTTGTATTGCCTTTCAACGTTACTAAGGATACTGCTAAACAAGAAATTGCAAAATTTGTAGGAAAAAGAAAATTTTTTGCTCATCCTAAATTTAGAAAAGAATTTACATCAGAAAATATAATGGGTGTTTATTTTCCTTATTTATTAGTTGATGTAAATGCTCATGCAAGTTTATCTGGCGAGGGTGAAAAAGAAACTAGAAAATACTTTCAAGGTAGCGAAAATAATCAAACATTATACTATGATGCTGATTTATATCATGTAGAAAGAGACTTTGATTTAACAATTAAAGGCCTATCTATTGAATCAAATTCTGACCGATTAAATAATACTTCTTCAGAAAAAACAAATAACATAATCAATTCTATAATGCCATTTGATGTTGAAAATTGTGTTAAATATAACGCCAATTATTTAAAAGGCTACACTTCTGAACGAAGAGATTTAAACATTGACAGTCTTAGAGCAACAGTAGAAACTGAGTCAAAAGATATAGCTAGACATGCTGCCAATGATACATTAACCATGTATGACCGTGGCGTAGCATGGAAAAATGAAAATTTTTCTGTTAATGGCCAACAATGGCAAGCTGCGTATTTACCAGTATGGCTATATAGCTATCAACAAGTAAAGGGCGATAAAAAAATCTTACATTATGTTGCCGTTAATGCCAGAACTAAAGAAACTATGGGTAGCGTTCCTATTCATATGCCTAAATTAATTGGTGTATCTATCCTTGTTGAAATACTTGGCTTTTTAGCTATGAATTATATAGATTTTGATTATAATTGGTTATTCTTACTATCGGGAATTATTTTCTTCATAATAATGTTTATAAGATATCGAAATTTTAATGCCAGACACACATATGAAAAAGAAACTAAAACCAATATAACTAACTTAAAAAAAGTTGATAATTTTATTCAATCAAAAAAAGGAGTTACTAATTCTACCATGACTGGTGCGAATAATAAAAGAGTTGATGGTCAAGGAATATCCGGAAAAATTATGGATTCATTGTCTAACCAAAATCTGGAAAGCACAGTCTTAAATACAATAGCAAATAGTAATTCTATCGCAAGTTTTATTAAAGATAATATTGATAATAAAGGAGGAAAATAATATGACTTGTCCAAAATGTGGAGCTAATAATATTGATGGCTCTAGTTTTTGTGTAAAATGTGGTGCTAATCTTAAAGAGCCACAAATAAATTCAATACCTAATCAACAGGTGATGCAAAATAATCAAAATATCGCAGCTGCACCCCAGCAACCAACTATGCAAAGTGCTGTCCAACAAAATTTACAAACAATTGCTGAGCAAAACTTACAAAATCTGACTCAAACAATTCAACCAACCATTGCTCAACCAATAGATTCTAATATTCAACAAAATATTGCTCAACCTACCGTTACACCGCAACCACAGCCAACAATCTCTAATCAACAACCAACAGATAATAAAGCAATGAATTCTAATCCCTTAAACTATATTAATTTTATTATTTCATTTTTGATGAAACCTTATAAATCATTTAAAGCAGAAGAAGATAAATTAAGTGATACTAAAACATCTTTAATATTCAGCTTAATCATATCTGGTTTGATGATGATAATAACTTTGATTTCAACCATTATTTCAACTATTTTTGTAAAGAAAATGGACTATTCTACTTTTAAATACAAAACAGTTTTAGATTTTAGCCAATTAAAAGATTTAGACTGGATTAGTGTAATTGGTAAAAATTTATTAATCTTTGCCGGTATAATTTTTGGTATAGCAGCTATTTACTATATAGCAAGTTTAGTATTTAAAAAATCAGCTAATTATATTAAAAACTTATCAATTACGGCGGCATCTTTAATACCATATGTTGCTTTAGGAATGATTGTATCACCATTAATTGGTAAGATATGGGCCCCATTATCTTTAATTTCTATTATCGTTGGAGTAGTATATTCATTATTAATCTTTATTAATTTAATTGATAAAGACTTAACATTTGAAAGTACTGATTTAAAAATATATTTCCATTTAATTTGCCTTTCAATTATTGTTTGTATTTTATACTATTTATATATAAAACTTATATCTAGTAGTATCTCATCTGATATAAGTGGTATATTAGATATTTTGGGTTAGAATTTCTTATGGATAATAATCAAAATAACTCTGGAGTTACTGAGGTAACTCCAATTCAATATAACAATGTAAATAATCAAATTAATTCATACCAACAAAACAATAATATAATTCCACCTCAGCCACCAACAAATATTCCACCTACTAAAAAAAGCAATAAATTACCTATAATAATTGCTCTTGTAGTAGTAATAATAATTGTTTTACTTGGCTACAAGTTCTTAGTAAAAGATAAAACCAATAATAATACTTTAGATAAAATTAAGTATTCAACATCGTTTTTTCTAAAAAATAAGTCCGGAAAATATGCCTTGTTTACTGATGAAGGCCAAAATTTAACGGGTTTTGTATTTGATTATGCTTACGAATTTGTTAATGGCACAACATTAGTGAGGAAAGACAAAAAATCGGGAATCATAGATACTAACGGCAAAATGATTGTGGATTTTGACAAATATGAATATTTATCAAAAGAAAATGGTATATATAAAGCGACCACATCAGATAATAAAGATTATATAATTAATAGTCAAGGAAAGGTCTTATTTGGCAATGAAGAAGCCCAAAATATGGAACTTCAAAGTAGCAGTTGGTCCGATATATATACAATTTTAAAGGATACAAAAAATAGCCTTTATCGAATTTTAGATAATGAAGGAAAGACAATATTGAGTTTTCCAATAAATAGTTCATTAAGTGATAAGCCCTACATGGAAAACCACCAAGATTATACTCTTATATTTTATAATAATAAAAACTATATAATAAGCCCTATAGCTGGTCAGGAAATAATATCATTTGATTCCGAAGAACGTTATAAAATTTCCTATGTATCTGATGATAAACAATTAGCAATTATTTATTCTGATACTCAAGGTTCTAACAAAGCAAATTATAAATTTATTAAAAATGGTAAACTATATGATTTATCAGACAAATGTGAAAGAATATCAATTTCTGATAACAACCTTATATGTGAAAATACTAGTGAAAAATATTTAATAGATGATAAATTAAATATTGGCATCAAAATGTCTGATAAAGCATATAAAGACAATAATAGCTATGTAATGGATAACGCTGAAACCTTTAATGGAGTAGATTTCTACAATAATAACACTGTTACTAAAAATGTTAGCTGTAGATCATTAAGAGATACTGGCTATGTTAAAAGTGGCTTGTATATATTAAGAACATACTATAGCACCCCTTGTAATACTGTATCTGGTACTTATGAGTATTATAATTCAAAAGGAGAAAATGCCTTTGGTAAATCGTTTAAAAAGGCTGAAGCCTTTGATAAAAATAATTTAGCTAAAGTAAGCGATGATGGTACTAACTACTATCTTATCGATACCACAGGTAATAAAGTTAGTCAAGATTATACTCAAATATATTCAACTGGCGGCTATTACGGCGTTAAAAATAATGGATTATATGGATTAATAGATAGTAAAGGAAAAGAAATATTTGCTTGTTCATATTCAAGAATAGAAATATCAATTAACAATAAAAAATCATATGCTATCATTACAACAAATGATTCTAAATATATTATTTATGATTTAGAAAAAAAATCTCAGATAGTTGAGCTTTCTAAAACTCCGTCATTTTCTGATCACTATATGTATCTAACTCAAAATAGTAAGACGCAATATTATGCATATAATGGCAAGTTGTTTTATGAAGAATAATTTAAAGAATAAAGAGGTGATTACATGTTTTGCCCAAATTGTGGAACAAAATTAAATGGCAATGAAGATTTTTGCCCAAATTGTGGTACTAATTTATCTAATGTTAAAAATTTAAATGCTAAGCAAGAATCATTAAGCCAACCCAAAAAAACTAAAAATACTAAGCTATTAATAATTGTAATTATTTCATTATTAATAGTAGCGCTTGTAGTCTTTATCTTATTATTTACTAGAAAAAAGGATAATAGTAAATACGGAAATATAAGCAAAAAAACTGAAATATCTTATACTTATACGGATAATAATATTCCTAAGTTCATTGATGGAGCTTTCAGTGATAAAAAAATAGAAAACAGCGATGATGTATTAAAAGCCTTAGAAGATATAAAAGAAACTATGCAGTTCAAAGATATCTCTAAAGAATTAAAACTTACATCTAGTGATGAAAATAATAATGTTACGTATTATAAATTCAACCAGGTTTATAACGATATCCCAGTTTATAGCCAAAATATAATTGTCAGTGTTGATAGTAATAAAAATATTACCGGATTAAGTGGTTATTATATTCCTAACATTGATTTAGATATAAAACCTAAAAAGACTGAAACCGAAATAAAAGATATAGTATTAAAAGAACTTGGTGAAAATTCCAACATCAGTTCTATTGAATTAAACATTCTTGCTGATTATGATAAACAAGAACTTGTTTATATAGTTTCCGGATATTCTGATACCAAGATTACTGAATACATACTTAACGCTAATACTGGTGAAATATTAAATGAAATAGATATGTTTGATTACTCTAATGTATATTCCCATACCGGAGTAGGGATGGATAACCAAACTTACACCATAAATTTAGAAGAATATACAGACATTCTAGATAATCAAAAACACTATAAGTTTTATGATAGCCAAAGAAATATCTCGGTTGCTGATTACCGAAGTATTGGCATGATTGCTGGTATGCTAGTAAGTGCTGTACCAGGAACAACTCCAATAACAGTAGATATTAATGATAATGAAATAGAAGTTAAAGATGAAGACAAAGAATTTATCCAAAGTGCCGTTACAGCAATGGCAAATTATGAAAAAATTTATGATTATTACAAAAATGTTTTAGGTCGTGATTCTTATGATAATAAAGGAAGCAAAATTATCATTAATCTGGGTGTTACAGCTAAAACTTTTACTAATGATGATTTAAATAATGCTTCATGGTGTTCACTAACTAACCAAATGTATATTGGCAATTGGAATGGCAAATCATTTAGTGCTTCTCTTGATGTTCTAGGTCATGAATTTACCCATGGCGTTGTTTCCTTTACTGCAGATTTCGCTGGTGCTGCTAAAGAAAAAGACAAGGCTTTTGAAACAGGCGCTTTAAATGAGGGCTATGCTGATGTAATAGGCAATTTAATTGAAGGCAAAAACTGGACAATGGGCGAAAGTAATGAAATTTTACGAAGTGCTGTTAACCCTGAAGAATATAAAAATCCAAGTAGTAAAGGTGGAACTTATTATTATCCTGATGGAATGTTAAAGGAAAGAACTCTTGAACAATTTTTAAAGGATAATGATTTAGAAGATGTAACCGATTATGATAACGGTGGAGTTCACCAAAATTCCAATGTTGTATCACATGCTGCGTACTTAATGTATAAAGATGGTGCTTTCAGTAGCCGTGAAGAAATGGCTAAAGTTTGGTATAATTCTTTATTTATGCTCTCATCATATTCTAATTTTGAAGATTCTGCTTTAGCTGTAATAAAGTCAGCCCAAAATCTAGGCTTAAATGATTCTTCAATAAATAAAATTACTAAAGCTTTCCAAGAGACAAATATGCTTGAAGATAATGACTACTCATTAGAAGGAACAGTAAGTAGTGGTTCAGAAAAACTAAAAAATGCTAAAATAGAAGTATATTCTTATGAAGATAACAGTTTAATTACAACAGCTAATACTGATAATAATGGAAAATATTCAATTAAACTTCCTACAGGAACTTACAATATTAAAGTGACTCTTAAAGATTTTAATGAATTTACAACAACCACTATTATTAAAGGTGACACAACTTTAGATATTGAATTAGCCAATAGTAATAAGACAGAAAATAATAATTGTCAAGGAAATGACTGTGTTAATTTAACTGTTTACTTTTTACAAGGCGATGATTCCAATAAGCTTGAGAAAAACTATGAAACCTACAGTGTTCCTAAAGGTGCTAAAGCAGATGTAAATAATCTTGTTAATGCCTTTAATAAAACATTCAAAAATATTAGCTTATCAACTGATGGTAAATCATTTTATATTTCAGTTAGTGGTTTTGAAGTAGAATTTGCTTGGTATTATAAAGATACTAATAAAAAATTTGATTTTAATTCGCCTTTAACTGAAGATACTGAAATAGAAATGAAACTATTTAATGGTTCAATAGATTATGATTCTCTTCTAGATATTGATGGCTTATTTAATAGATGATAACTATAAAAGATTGTTAGTAATTGACAATCTTTTTAAATTGGTATTTTCAAGATACTTATTTTGTGGTAATATTTATGTAGGATATGAACTATATGTTCATAAATAGAAAGAAGGATATTTTATGTTAGGTAGTAATATATTATTTACACATAATAAACAAAATGGGGGGGGTATTTTTACTATTAAGTAAGATATCCTCTAGATATACCATGTTAGGTGGTGTATCTATATGAACTTTAAAAGGAAGCTTTGGTGGGCTCAACATAAGAATGAAGTCTATAAATATTCAACATTTATTTTATTATTTTTAATAGTTACTATATCAATTATTTATTTTACATATTCAAAATTTACATCTACAAATGAAGCAACTGCTTATGAAACCACAGTGGAACCTTTCATTAAGAATGATTATTTTATTGCTAGTTATATTGATGGTGAATGGTCGAATGAGATACCTGGTAAGGATGATGGTTACGTTGTTGATAATATTGTCTGTGATAATGGAGCAGTTGGTACATGGGATAATGAAGAATGGGGTATTAATATTAGAAATGCTACAAAGAAGATTAAGTGTAGTGTATTCTTTATTGTTAAGCCATTATCAGCAGCTGAGAAAATTACTGCTTTAGCGTCTTCTAATACAACAAATTTTGCAACTGATGATCCAGATAATAATATAAGATATATTGGTGCAAACCCGAATAACTACGTGTACTTCAATTGTAATGATTACTCAAATCAAAGTGATAGTAGCTGTGAGAAGTGGCGTATTATTGGTGTTTTCAAGAATGTGACTAAGGAAGACGGTACTAAAGAAGAGCTAATCAAGATTATTAGAGATGGCAACTTAGGAAATATTGCATTGGATAGTAGAAATGTAAATGACTGGTCAACATCAAGTTTGCAAACAACTCTGAATGATAATTATTATAATGGAACATATGCAACTGGAGCACTAAAAAATGAATTAACAAGGAATGCTATCGAAAGTGTTGTCTGGAATTTAGGTGGAACAGCAAATTATAGTTCAGCAAGCAATGGTTTAGCTAGTCATTGGTATGGATATGAAAGAGGAACCACAGTATATAGTGGCCATGCAACAACTTGGACAGGAAAAATAGGTTTAATGTACCCAAGTGATTATGGTTATGCTACATCTGGTGGGTCAACAACCGATAGAGCAACATGTTTAGCAAAGGAAATGTATAATTGGGATGGCTCAGGTGTAAGCGATTGTAAGAATAATGATTACCTATATAAATCGAATTACTATCAGTGGACTTTGGCGCCTTACTCGTCGTTTGCGTTCTACGTCTTCTTTGTGGGCACGGAGGGGTATGTCTCCTACTATGACGCGTTCCATACCTATTCCGTTCGGCCTGCCGTTTTTCTGAAGTCTAATATCTCAATAACAGATGTAGGAATAGGGACAGCTGAATCTCCATTTCAACTAAAAGTAGGGTAGTCGCCTAAGCGCCGCTGCCTCGGTAGTGTGAGGCCGGCGCCGCCACTTGACTTATCAACAGGTAAAACTATATAGAAAGGAAAAAATTTAGATATTGGTTCAAAAGGTTCGCCCATTAGGGCGAGAAACAAAATAGGAAAATTTCGTCACAAAGCGCCTAACTCGTCCAACTCCAACAATGTCTTCAATGTGAACACGAACGGGAATGTCAACAACAACAATGCGAACAACACTAATGGGGTTCGGCCTGTCGCTTTGACCAGCACCTAAGTATCATGTTTATATGGTCAAGGCTATATAAAAGAAGCTTAGGTACAGAAATTTTCCTTGACTAATAGTCTAAAAATAAAGTATGTGGAGTAGAACTTACGGGAACTACTCCTT
>CALBBI010000076.1:0-3095 GCA_937926935.1 uncultured Bacillota bacterium | reverse complement strand
TAGAAGATGTTTTAGAACCATGATGTCCAATTTTTAATACATCAATAACAGATATATTATATTTATTTAATATGTCTTTTTCTTTCTCTACTCCTGCATCTCCCATAAACATAAATTTATAATCATTTAGTTTTGCATAAATGACATTACTATTATCGTTTTCGTTATCATATTCACCACTATTTAAGAAATATAATTTAATGGGTGATATATCTAGTTGGTTAATACATTTAGAATATTTTATATGTTTCTTATCTAAGAGAGTTATTAGGTCTTGCTCTAACTCATTAAGAGACCCACAATTTAAAATGACATTCCCTACTTTGAAATTATTAACTATATTAAGACTTTCACCCATATGATCGTAATCGCCATGCGTGGTAATTAGAGTATTTATCTTACTTATATTAATGCTTTTTAAGAAAGTTATGATGTTATTACTTACATGGTATTCGTTTGGTGGAAATTCGTTATAACTAACACTTTTCTTACCTCCGGTATCGATTAATGTAGCTTTTCTACTTCGAGGGTTTATGAGTAAAATAGAGTCGCCCTGGCCAACATCAAGATAATAGACATAAAAATTACTATCGAAGTTAAAAGATAATTTATACCCAAGTAATAAAATTATTAGAAGAATAACAAGACCTTTTTTCTTGGCTTTAAAAATAAGATAAATAATAAAGTAATAGCTAATAATTAAAAACCAGGGCATTTTGGGTAGAATGATTTTAAACCAGGTAATATTACTTAAAATAGTTGAGATACTTTCTAAAATAGTAAGAAAAAACTTTAAAATAGGATGGAAGAATGGGAATATTAAAGTTATTAAACTTAAGGGATAGATAATTGTGCTAACTAAGGGAACAATTAAGATATTAGCAAGGATAGAAAGAAAATTATATTCATAGAAGTTATTAATGGTTATTGGTAGGGAGAATAAAAGCGCTATTAAGCTAACCCGAAGAAGAGCTAGTACTTTGTTAGATGTCTTTAAGTAATCACTAAAAAGGATAAGACCAAATGAAGTTAGGCTAGAATATAGAAAGCCGATATCTAAAATGAAGAACGGATTTAGAAGTAAGATTAACACTATGGCATAGATAAAAATTCTAGTTGTTGTGGCACCTAGTTTCAATCTTTTATTAAGATATAAAAGTAAGTATAAGGTAAATGCTCTAACTACGGAGGCCGTAAAGGAAACTAAGAAAGTATAACCTAGTAAGAATAATAAAATAATTGGATAAGCTTGGTTATCTTTAAGATGTACCTTTTTAAGAAGAAAAAGAAGGATACTAGAAAATAAAGAAATATGCATACCTGATATAGCAAATAAATGGGTTATGCCGTTATTTTGATAGGTTTTAAAGATATCTTCGTCTATTTCGTTTTTACTACCGAGAACGAAGGCTTTAATATAGCCTGTATCATCGATACTTTCAATTTTTTTAGAAAGCCAGTGTTTGAACTGATAATAAATATTAGAATTTTGCCCTACTACTTCTAGGGCATCAGCATTGAAAGTATAATATATTTTCTTACTCTTAAGATACTTTTTATAATTAAAAGTATTAGGAATTGTGTTATTACTTGGTTGATTTAAAGTACCATGAGCAATTATGGTAACGCCTTCGTACAGAACATCATTTAACTTATTTAACTCGTCATAAGTATCAACGTAGTAGTTTAAAATTATGTTTTCTTTACTCTTTAGTTCCAGAGTTATTTTGTTATTGGTTACTTTCTTAGATTTAATTAGACCAGTTATTTCTTCTTCATTAGAAAATTTAGAGTTATCGCTTTTAAAAAATACTTGATACCAAGTTAGGATAAAAACTAGAAATATAAGACTTAGGAAAAATGTTTTAGATACAAATATTGTCTTTAATTTTTTCATATGCTGCCTCGCCTATTCCCGATACTTTTTTCAAATCTTCTAAAGTTTTGAAGTTGCCGTTTTTAGTACGATATTCTAATATTGCTTGAGCTTTAGATTCGCCAATGCCACTTAAGGTTGTAAGTTCCTTTAAGGTAGCGGTGTTAATGTTTACTTTGGTACTGGTATTAGTAGTTTCATTTGATGTTGCATTAGAACTTGGGCTATCTTCAAAACCGACACTGTTAGATTTATCAACTAAGGCATCGTTTACTACTGATTTAGTTACTTCTTCTTTTTTAGGAATGTAAATAACCATTTCGTTAGTAAGGCTTTTACTTAGGTTAACATTAGTTGTATCAGCTTTTGAGGTTAGTCCGCCCGCTTTTTTGATTGCATCATTAACAATTGAGTTTTTAGCTAATTCATAAACTCCAGCTTTTTTGACCATGCCTTTAACATCAACTCTTATAGTTTTTTTAGATTCTGTTACTTGGGGTTCTTCTATTGTATTAGAGATAAGTTCTTCACTATTAGATAGATTCTCTTTTATAGCACTAGAAGTATTATCTAACTTTTTAAAATTAAGGCCAATAATTAGGTTAAGAATACTTAGAATAATAACAATAAAAGTTAAAATATTTTTCTTAAGATAGTCAAAAATTAAGGCAAAATAAAAATCCATGTTTTCACCTCCCTTCAATAATATATATTACCGGTAGGTCACGGATTTTCTTTTAAATTGCAGAAATTTTTTCTTTTATGCGTGTATTTTTGGTCTCAATTGACACTCTTTGACATATACTTAGCATAAAAACCTCGTTAAGTGTAAAGGAACCACCATAGCTGAAGAATGGTAAAGGTACCCCAGTTAGTGGGATAAGAGCTAGGACACCCATGAGGTTAATTAAGATATGCAAAAGTAAGTAGATAAATGTACCATAGGCTAAAATGGAGTTACGAACATTGGTGGATGCCTTGGCAATTAGCAAGATACGATATAAGATAAAGGCATAGCCGATTATGATAAATATGCCAACGATAAGGCCTAGTTCTTCGATAATTATAGGAAAGATAAAGTCAGTATGGGCTTCGGGTAAGTAAAGATATTTTTGGGTGGAATTACCAAAGCCTAAACCGAATAAGCCTCCGTTTTTAATGGCGATAAAGCCATTGCACACTTGGTACCCCGTAGATTCTGTATATCTAGAACAAGGAT
>CALBBI010000075.1:0-3099 GCA_937926935.1 uncultured Bacillota bacterium | reverse complement strand
CAATTTAAAAAATTAGTAGACAGTTTTAATAGTGCAATTAATGGAATTATTAATACTGTAAGAACTGAAAGAAATATGAAAATTCACTTTACAATGATGATTTTAGTAGTGCTTTTTGGTATTATTTTAAATATTAGTATGTGGGAATGGATAACTTGTTTTATATTGTTTGGCTTAGTTATTTCTTTAGAAATGGTTAATACGGCAATTGAAATAGTAGTTGATTTAGTTAGTCCAACGTTTAATGAGCGGGCAGGGCGCGCTAAGGATATAGCAGCGGGTGCAGTTTTAGTGAATGCAATTGTGGCTTTTATTATTGGTTTAATTATCTTTTTGCCGAAAGTAGTAGGGTTATTTATTAAGTAATTATAGTTAAAATAAAAATTATACATGATAGATATTTGTCTATTGGGGTATAATTTTTTTATTTTGGAGTAAAGTATCTTTCATAGAGTTAAATACTCTATGAAAGCTAATATGCGTTACCTATTTTTAATCTATGTTATAAATATAGCATAAAAATAAAGTATTTTAAAGCAATATTTTGCAGTTATAAATTCTTTTTGTAGTCAAATTTCTAGTCAGAAAATCATGTAAAGTTATTAGGATTTATAGAAGTTTAAAAGAGTCAAGTAAATAATATTGGAATATTCTATTATGGTCAGAATTATAGTCAATTATTATTTAAAACCAGTGTTTACCTAGCTTTTTCATAGAGTAACAAACTCTATGAAAAGTGTAAAAGTTATGTAAATAGGTAATTGCAGTACATATTTAATTTAAAGTATTATTTGTTTTTAATTGGAAATAATAGAAGTAGAGGTTATATTTATGGATGATAATGGAAATAAAAAGAAAATTGGTATAGTAGTTTTATCACTTTGCTTAATTGGGATAGTGGCAATTGGTGTGTCTTATGCTTGGTGGCGATTTACAGCCATGCAAACAGGAGAAAATACAGCGATTAGTAAGTGCTTGAAACTAGAATTAAGTAATGAAAGCGAAGCCATTAATATAGCTAACATGTATCCAATAACAGATGAAGAAGGAAAAAAATTAACCCCTTATACGTTTACATTAACTAATACTTGTACCGTATCTGCTGAGTATAAATTAAATATGGAAATGTTAGAGGGAACAACTTTAAATAGTAAATATGTTGCGGTAATGGTTAATGATGGTGATATAAATTTATTGAGTAGTTATGATGAAACAACGACTGTTATTGGCAACAGTACAGAGTCACGAATCTTAGATACTGGAATATTAGGTCCGAATAGTAGTAAAGATTATAGTGTATCACTTTGGATGGATAAGAGTGTAACTTTAGAAGATGATGCTCAAAATAAAGTATTTAAGTCTAAAATAGTTGTTAACGCAGAAGCTACTGATAAAGAAATTTTAAGAGATAAGATTATTCAGCTAGCCCAAAGTGATACTGTTAATTTTGCTAGTGATGATCCAGATAATAATATAAGATATATCGGAGCGAATCCAGATAATTATATATATTTTAATTGTAGTGATTATACTAATCAATCAGATAGTACCTGTGAAAAATGGCGTATCATTGGGGTATTTAATAACGTGACTAAATCAGATGGAACTAAAGAAAATTTAATAAAAATAATAAGAGATGATAGTCTTGGCTATTTATCTTGGGATTATAAGCAAACTGGTGTAGGCTCATCAACTAATGATTTGGGGTCAAATGACTGGACAGATAGTCAACTTATGATGATGTTAAATCCAGTAGATTATTTAAAGAGTGGATATACTAATTCAAATGATATTATTTCTTATAATAATCAAGAAATATATAGTAAGATGGGGTCTTATTATAATGGCACAAAAGGTTGTAAACCTGCAAGTATTGCTAGTGGTTCAACATTTACTTGTACAGAAATAGATTTCACAAGTAATGGTTTGAAAAATGATAATACTAGAAATGCAATTGAAACGGTGGTTTGGAATTTAGGCAGCAGTTCTACTTATAATGATGTTACTCCTAGTATGTTTTACGAAAGAGAAAGAGGAACAACCGTTTCTAGTGGTAGACAAACAACTTGGACAGGAAAAGTAGGATTAATGTATCCAAGTGATTATGGTTATGCTACAAGTGGTGGTTCAACAAGTGATAGGGAGGCATGTTTGGCGACAGAACTCTATAATTGGGGAAATTCATCAGTAAGTGATTGTTATAATAACGATTATTTATATAAATCAGGTTATCCCCAATGGACTTTAGCCCCTAGCTCCAGCACTGCCACGGGCGTTTTCGTTGTGACTGCGCCTGGCTTTGTCTACAGCAGTAGCGCGTACGGTGCTTATGGGGTCCGTCCGGCTGCCTTTCTAAAATCTAATATCTCCATCATGGTAGGCACAGGAACGAGTTCAGATCCGTACCAATTGAAAGTTAATTAAAATATCTGGAGAGATAAAGGGTCGTGTGTTTGGCAAAGGCAAACCGACCTGGAAGAAGAATATAAGCGTTTGTAATGTTTCGGGTACAAAGAGCGTAGAGCCCGAAAAAAATACGGACCTTATCTTTGCCAAAAAAATATAGATAGAAAAGAGGAAAGATTATTTAGAGAGAAGTCCTCGCCCTGTGGGGGCGAGAATAAGGGAAAGTGCATTTAAAAGCCCCTAACTCCAGCAATGCCAATAACGTCTTCAATGTGAACACGACTGGCTATGTCAACAACAATAACGTGAACAATACTAATGGGGTCCGTCCGGCTTTAGCAGCTCTTATGTATCATGTTTATATGGCTAAGGCTATATAAAAAAAGCATAGGAACAGCGCTTTTCCTTGACTTTAAGTCTAAATAGAGAGTATGTACGAAAATTCCTACGGGAATTTTCTGGCGGCATACTGATATAAATGGAACGTATAGAATTACAAAGACATGATATATTTATAAACGCTTACGGAGTAAGCGCTATTATATTACATGATATGTTAAATTATAAATTAATAATGAATGGCAAAGAATATAAAATAGGATTTCCTAGTAATAGCTTAACTAAAGTATTAAATACACTGGAAGATAAGAAAATATCTTATGTAATATATGAAGAAGATAATAGTATAAAATT
>CALBBI010000074.1:0-7166 GCA_937926935.1 uncultured Bacillota bacterium | reverse complement strand
CTATGTTTCTATTAACAATTATATCTTTATTTAATGTTAAATTGGTTCTATCAGTCCATTTACGTTTATCGACAAAAACATCAAGATCAGTTGATTTTACTTTACTTATTTTTTCAAGGATTTCATTTTCATTATATAATAAACCATTACTGGTATTTTTAAATACTAATTCATTATTTTGCTCCATTACATTATATTGTTCGAATTCCATAATATTTTCCCCTTTTCTAAAAGTAAAGCTATAATAAGCCTTAAAACAATAAAAGTAAAATACCTTTTAATTATGAATGATATAACTAAAGTTATGATAATACTTGAAATTTCAAAAAAAGTTATTATAATAGATAAACAACTGGGGGAAAGAATATGAATGTTAATTTTGAATCATATCGAATATTTTATTATGTTGCTAGTAATTTAAATATTACTAAGGCGGCTATGGAGTTGCACATTAGTCAGCCAGGAGTAAGTAAATCATTAAAAAACTTAGAAGACCAACTAGGCTGTAAGTTATGTTTAAGGAGTAAAAAGGGTATTACCTTAACTGAAGAAGGCAAGATATTTTATAATGAATTAAAAAATGGTATGGAATCTATTTATAGTGCTGAACATAAATTAAAAGAAATGTTAAATTTAGAAACTGGTTTAATAAAGATAGGAATAAGTAATACGTTAACGCAAAATTATTTACTTAATTATATTAAAGACTTTAATACTAAGTATCCTAATATTAAAATTCAAATTCATACCGAGCCCACTTTTGAATTAATAAAGAAAGCTCGTGCCCATATTTTAGATTTTATTATTTTGAATTTACCTTATGATGTTCCTGAAGATTTTGCCATTAAAAAACTAAAGAAAATTGATGATATATTAGTTGGAAGTAGTACTTATAAGGTTCCAGAATGTATTAAATTAGAAAAAATAAATAACTATCCTTTAATTTTATTAGCTAAAAATTCTAATACAAGAACATTTTTAAATGACTATTTTGCTAAATCTAAAATAACTTTAGAACCAGAAATGGAATTAGCGTCTTATCAATTAGTTACGAAATTTATTGAGAAGGGTTTAGGTATTGGTTTTTTGACTAAAGATTTTATTAAGCAAGAATTAAAAAACAACATATTAAAAGAGATACCAACTGATTTTAAGTTGCCATCTCGTTATATTGGATTAATTTATTTAAAAGAAAAAGGGCTTAGTACCGCTGCTCAAAAATTTATTGAATTATTATCTAAGTAAGTAGAGATACTTATTTTTTTCTTTCTCGTTTAAAAACATTTTCTTGATAGTAATCTTGAGAATTTAGATAGTTCATGAAATTATTATAATCTTCTTTTAAGTTACGACCTTCTATTCCCATTTTTTGGGGAGTAGAAATATAAATGGTGTTTTCTAAGTATTCTTTATCATATTCGCTAGGGTAGTAAGCTGTACCATAGGTATCTTCCCAACTTTTAGATATTCCAAAGACAATTTCAACACTTCTAAATAATAGGCGGCGAAGAAAATCCGGGTTTACTAAAGGGAAGTACATCTTTTTAAGATTTAATTTTGTAGTTTCATTTTTTAACAAAATTTCTGTGTAAATCATTTCATTTTCGTTGGTACTACATTCGATTAAATTAAACTTAATATTGTAAGTTTTTTCTAAATTATCGATTAAAATTAAAGTTAAAATACCACGATTAATTATTTGATTATGATTTGTGTTATGATTATAACTTAGATTAATGGTTACAATTATAGATGGTTTAGGACTAGAAACGTAGTGATTGTTAATCATGTTTTTAGGGTTGCCATAAAGATATTTTGGGATATTAGGACAAAAGCCATAGATATTATTTTCTTTTTTTAAAGTTTGAGTATTATTATATATCTTTTTTAAGTAGTCAAATTTCATTTTGAAGTTTTCATAATTTTCGTTATCACCATAATAGCATTTATTCCATGCTTCTTCGAAACTTTTTAAGTAATGGAAATCAGGCATGTAGTTTTTAGAGGTGGGGCTTTCGAAGACTTGATAGTTAATGGGCATTTGGATTATAGCTCGAAGAAAATCTTCTAAGCTGTTATATTGTTGATAAAATAGTTTATAGCCGGTAGTATCAAAAATTGGTTTGTTAATAGTATCCATAATAACCTCGGTCATATGGTTCACCATAGTCAGGATTTGTACGTTTTCTGCTATAACTATCATAGCCATTGCTGTTAGTATCATTATTTATATCATTATAAGTATTTTTACTAACTTTGTAATTTGTTTCTAAATGACGTAATAAATCACTGGCATAATCGATTCTAGTGTTTAATTTGCTGGCAATGATGTTTAGACTATAAGTATCTAGACTTTGAATTAAAGTCATATCAAATATTTGGCCCATACTAAACTTTCGGGTATTGAAAAAATCAACAGCGTTAATGATGTTTCTAGTTGATATTACATGACGAATATCATTTTCATTTACGATATCACGAACATGCCAATAGAGTTCCAATAATCTGGAATTGTTGGTTAAAGATTGTTCAATATTTCTATCGTAGTCGATTATGATAGGGGAGAATCTATTTAATGAAGCACCGTCTAGGGCCTGACGACCACAGTAGATTGCATCAGCCCCTGTACCAAAGGTATTAGCAGCGGCAATTAATCTAAAGTCTGGGTGAGCTTTATAAAAGTTACCATCCGGGAAGGCCATGTAGTGACTATCACCAGTACCAATAGCGGAGTTGATTGCTAAAAGAGCTGATGGATTAGAGTTATCGATTTCGTCGATAAACATGACACCACCTTCGGTGAAGGCTTTAAAAAATTGCGTTTTTTGGAATGTTCCATTGGCATCAACAAATCCTAGAATTTTAAATTCGTCAGTAACATCGTTGATGTAGTAAAAGTTAAGATTTAGAGCTTTAGCAACTTGTTCGATAATTACGTTTTTACCCGAACCCGCCGGACCTTTTAAAAGAGTAGGTTTCTTCATGGCGGCTAAGATTAAGACTTGTTCAAATTTTTCATGAAATAGCTCACGACTATTAAATTTAGAATGCCAATTACCAATATTTATTTCATATGTTTTACTAGGATTTATTTTGATTATTTCTTCAGTAGCTCTTTTTATAACATCATTAATTACTTCTTGTTTTCTATTTTCAAGTTGTTTTATAGTTTCTGCATTTTGTTGGTTTAGGGCATTGGCTAATCTTTGACTATCTTCGATAACATTGGTTAGATTTCGGGCAATTTCAACGATATTTTGATTGATTTTTTGATTGAATTCAGTTTCGTAGGCTGTCATTTTAGCTGTTAAAATATTAGTTGCTTGTCTATCCATTATGTCAGTTAGATAACTTAAGTCGTTATCGGCTGTAACTTTTCTTTGGTCTAAAGTGTTTAAAAGACTTTGCTGTTTTTGAATTAGTTCTTTAGTTTCTTCAAGTTTTTCTGTAAGATCTTTAAGCTCACTTAGACGATATTTTTTATATTCATTAATAACATTATCAGTTTCAAGGTTTATTTTTTCTTTTTCTGAGTTAATATCATTAATATAATCAAGAATAACTTGTCTTAATTCTCTATCTTTTTGTTTGATTTCTTCAGGGCTTGCGGTAATAAAGTTGCTTAGTTCAGTATATAGCTCATTAACTATGCTACTTAATTGTTCAATGGTATATACTTTATTCATTTTCCATTTCCTTTCTAATTTTTTTCAGCCTTAATAGGTAAAGTTGGCCTTCTTCTTTCATGGATTGGGTCCAGGTTGTTTCACTGGGATATTTAAATTCTTTTTCATAGTCGAAATCTCCTGTTTCAAAGATACTTGCAATTTTGTTTTCGTCATTAAGTAAATTTTCGATTTTGCTGTCATTATAGATATCTTGAAAATTAAAAATTATTTCTTGACCTTTTAAATTTTCTTTGATGTAATTTAGATAGCTAAACTCTGGCGATATTTTATTATCTTCATATAGTGAACTAAGATATTTATCAACTAATTTAACATAATTAATAAAATGTAGTCCCCTGGCATTAGTATAATTAATATCAAAACCATTTTGAATATTCATACGATATATAAACTTAAAAAAATCCAGACCAAATTCTAGGCCATTTCGCATGAACATGTATGTTGTTGTGGCTGTAAAAAACTTTGTGATTGATGCTTCATCATAACGGCCACCAGGTAAATTTGGGTCAAGCATTTCATAAATTATTTTAAAAAGCTTAACTGTCTTTTCTGGAGTTAGTCCCTGTCTAAAGGCATTTCGAGCTAAGATATGAGTTAAATATTCATTATCATCATTGGGACAGTAAATGTTATCGCCAAAAAAATATTTTAGACTTTCTTTGGTGATTTCATCAGTTTTGGTTGTGTGCATATACATATTTAAATTATCAAAATCGACATAGTTATTTAGTTGTTTTTTGTTTTCTTCCATACTAACAATTTCGTCAATACTTTTCATAATGTGTTCTCCTTTATATTTTCAATTTGTTTTTTGATTAGTTTGAGTTTTAAACTATGAGCTTCAGTTTCTCTTTTGATGTTATTACTTTTTGGCTGTTGAAAATCATTTTGCAAAAATTCGAATAGCTTATCGCCATAGAGAAGGCCTAGCTTTTCTAAAGAATCACTGTCGATTTGCAAGGAATCTTTAGTTAATTGATTAAGGCAGGTTGCCATTTCTTTGTATCTTTTGTAAATACTTTTATCTAGGGCATGTTCATTTATGATAACGTCTTCTTTATTTAAAATTATTTCTTGAGTATTTAAGTTACTTTTAATATAGTCAACGTAATCAAAGGAATAATCTGTTTTGAATTCAAGAGAGTGGCTAATGTTATAAAGATAATTATTGACTAAGTTTGCATAATTAAGAAAATGAATATTTAGTCCGTCAGTGAAATTAACATCAAAATTATTTTTAACATTTATATGGAATAAAAATTTTAGAAAGCTTGTAGTAAACTCTATGTTGGTTTTAAAGTACAGGGGTGGTAACGAGCAGAAAAAGAATTCAACAATAGAAGAAGTGCCATAGGGCCAAGCGGGAAGATTAGGGTTAATAAGCTCGTAGATTATTTCATAAAGTTTAGTTGCTTTTTCAATGGTTAAACCTTCCCTAAAAGCGTGTCTTGATAAAACATGAGTTAAGTATTCTTGAGTTTCGTTTCTTTTATAAAGATTATCACCAAAAAAGTTTTCCAAACTTTCTTTATTAATGTCATTGATGTTAGTTAGACGCATATAAAGGTTTAGGTTGGTAAAATTAATGGAATAGTATTCATGAGTTTGGGTGTTACATACGTTAACAATTTCGTCAATGCTTTTCATATAGGCACGCTCCTTGCCATTGATTATAGAGATTTTGGGTAAAATGAAAAATATTTTTTAGTTATATTTGAAATAACTTTAGTTATAGATATTGATTTTTTGATAAAAATGATTATAATATAAATCACTAATTAGGGGTGTTTTATGGACTTTAAGGATTTACAGAAAGTGTTTGGAAACGACATTTTTAAAGTTAATAGAAGTTTATATTATGAAATGAGACAATATATTGTTGCTAAGGAACATTTTAGTACGCAAGAAATTTTAACTTTCTTTAGCCAAAAATATAACTTAGAAGAAATTAAAAAATGTCTTTATCTTTTTTATGTTGCTCAAGGGAAAATTATTGCTACTGTAGATAATAACTTTAACTATGATTTTGAATATGTAAAAGAGGCCATGCGCCTTGGCGCGGATGAATACGTGCTGAAAAACAGTCTGGATGAGGACAGTCTCTATGATACCCTGGAAAAATCAGCCCGGCTGATCGAAAACCGCAGGAAAAAAAGACCTGTCACTGCTGCCAGCAAAAGGACCAGCATTCCCGGCCATGTTTCCGGCCAAATGGGCGCATGACGTTCCGCATTCGTAAGCTGGATCTGCCAATCCGCCTGCCAGGCCACGTTTTTCATAAAGCTGATATAAACAACTTCATATACCCCTGCCAGAAACAACAGCAGGATATCATATATTCCGGTAGAAATACTGTGATTTAAGCGTTTCCCTGTCTCAGGCTTTCCTCCCGCGGTCACAGCCAGAAGAATCCCTTCATATACGGTTGCCACCAGCGGATATATAAAAAAGGCTCCCAGAAAAAGACTATATATGATAAATAAAATAAGATCCGTTCCTATTTCTCCAAAGGTTTCCGTGGTCATGTAAAATCCTGCCACCACTATCATCGCCACCAGAAGTATGATCAAAGCCTGTACTATGTATGGATGCTTTCTGATCCAGTTCATAGTAATTTCCCCCTTTCGCAGACGCTTTGCATTCGCCTTAGGCTATAGTATAGCACAAGCAGCTCTCACAGGATAGATGCTCCTATTTGCAGGCAGGTACTTTTTTCATTTTAAAGCGCTCCGGCAAAAGAAGGCATGCAAGGAAATAAATGAATGGAGCAAAATTTCCTGAGGACTGGGTTATTACATAATCAAGCGTATACATTCTGCTGCCAAGCGCCTGTCTGATATCCGGAATCAGGGCACATACAGCCATCCAGATAATAGGCTGCATGAGCAGCATTTTCTTTGAATAAATTGTTTTCCCACTTGCCGTCATCACAAGCAGGGCCAGAAAAAGAAAGCCCATTGCCGGATATACAATATAAAATGCCGGGACAACATGGGCCCCATATTCTGTAGCCATTAAGATAGCTGCATCTCTTCCTATGTTCGCAGCAACATAAGAAGTCATGTAAGCTCCTGCGCCTATTCCAAAGTGAATGGCCAGCCCGGTAAAGCAATATATCATACTGCAATATCGAAAACAGCACTTTGTTTTCTTACATCTGTCATCCAAAGAGGCATGTATTGCTTTTAAGCCAAACCAATATCCAAAAACTCCGATCATTCCGCTTATCAGCAGAAAGACCAGTTTCCATGCCGGATACCCTCCCTGCAAATAGGCTTCCCGCAAAAACAGCCCGGCATCCTCTGCCCCAGGCTCCACCAAACTCAGTGACAAATCCCCCAGCAGCATGCCAAACGCTCCTATTGCTCCCGCAATCAGATTTCTTTGATACCCTCTGTCTTTCATTTTTCTCCTCATTTCTGCGCACACTTTTTGCGCATGCCGAGTTTGTGTCAAGTGCGCGCAGACACAAATCTC
>CALBBI010000073.1:0-1149 GCA_937926935.1 uncultured Bacillota bacterium | reverse complement strand
TCTTATAATTCTCCGTCCCAATTATCTCTGTAAAAACTTTATTCTTTAAAGCATAGCTCATTAATAAAGCCATATCATAAGCCGTCGACTTATTCCCAAGTCCCTCGTCATTTTCTAACCCACTATCGTTAATAAACGTCGTCTTAGTCATATTCAATGCCTTAGCTTTCTCGTTCATTAACTTAGCCATACCATCCATATCTCCTGCTACAACTCTGGCTATCTCTATGGCCGCATCATTGCCACTTCTAAGCATAAGGCCATATAACAAATCTTTTAACGTTAACTCTTCCCCAACCTCAATATAAATATTCGACCCATAGGCTTTCAAGACATCCTTTGAAACCACAACTTTTTCATCCAAATTCTTATTTTCAATCGCTACTATTGCTGTCATTATCTTCGTCGTACTAGCAATAAGTCTCTCTTCTCCAATATTGCTCCCCTCTAACACCCTATTAGAAGAAGCATCCATAACTATATAACTAGAAGCCCCTATCGCATAAACCCTCCAAGGTATTAACACAAGCACTAAAATCAACAATTTCTTCAATTAAATCACCTAGAAAATAATATGTTCTATCTAATCTTTTTATTAATTCTAATCCCCTGATAAAACTTTTTTCCTAGAACAAAACGAAATTAAAATTTCATTCCTTGGTCGTTACCTCCCAAGGTTCCCATTTCATAGATAAAGTAACCTTCATTCTCCATGGGCTTAAATTCCGACAGTCGCTGCCGTACTTATATTCAATCTTTTTTTGAAGACGTTTTCTATTATACGTGAGAAACATACGCACGTCAATAGATTTTAGCAAAATAATTTTAATTTTAGTAAACATTGCAAAACTTAATCATAAAGTTTTGAAAATAAATTTAATTATATTAAAAAAATCCAATTACTTGGATTCATTTAAACAGGTATCGCTAATATTTTGTAAGAAACTATTCATTATTGATAGATAATCTTCATTATTTTTTCTTTCGTTATCATCTAAAACGTCCATCATGTTAACTTCAATAGTCTTAGCTTTATAAGTATCTTTTAATTCATTAATCTTATCGTTAGATTCACCTTTTTTAATAAATAGAGTTTTATATTTACCATTTTTGAAGTTATTTTTTAACTCAGTAGTATAGTTATCATCA
>CALBBI010000072.1:0-13139 GCA_937926935.1 uncultured Bacillota bacterium | reverse complement strand
ACTATTATGATTATCATGATTGCTATTACTTATATAACTAGTATGGTCTTTACGGACTTAGAATTAATAAACGCTATAAGACACATTAGATTTCTTGCCCTTATCCTAACTTGTTTTCTAGGACTTTATGGCTTATACATGGCTCTATTTATTTTTTTAATTCATCTATCCAGCCTTACCTCCGTCAATAAGCCTTACACCTATCCCCTAGCGCCATTCGACCCCATCTATTTCTATAAAACTCTCTTCCGTAAACCTCTAAAAGACGATAAAAAACGTTCTAAACTTCTTACTGATAAAAACTATACAAAGCAAGGTGAACTATGAAAAAAATAATTTTAATTTTAATAATTTTCTTATGTAGTGGTTGTCTTGATTATACAGAAATAAACTCTTTAGGTATCATAAGTGGTATCGCTGTTGAAAAAAAAGATAATAACTATGAAGTAACATATGAAGTAGTTAATACCAAAAATAATAATACCGAAGAAACAACCTCTAAAACCTACACCGTTACATCCCAAGGAAAAACTTTTGCTGAAGCCTTACAAAATACTAATAAGTCTCTAGCTAAAGAGCCCTATTTTTCCCACATTAAAGTCGTCATCATTGATAAAAACGTCGATATCTTAGATATTGCCGACTACATTCTAAGAGAAGATAACTTTGCTTCTAACTTCTATCTCGCAGTTAGTGAAAATCCCAAAGATATCCTCGAATTTCAATCTAAAAACGAACCCATAAACTCCGTAGCTATCCTAAGTCTATTAGAAACTTCTAACTATGTTAAGTTAGAAAATAGTTTTGATTACTTAGTGGCTAAACTAATGTCTAGGGTAGAAGATATTACAATACCTGAAGTTTATATTGATAATGAAATAACCCTAGGTACTAGTTATCTTTACCAAGGTACTTCTATCAAAACTAAGTTAGATAATAATACTCAAACTATTTATAACTATCTAACTTCTGGCAAAAAAATATTAGTTAAAGATAATACCAACAACTCTATCTATATAAGTAATGGTAAGTTAGATATCAAAATAAAAAATAATAAAATACTCTTAGACTTCCAAGCCCAAGGCTTAGTAAACTACTTAAATGATAACTCTAATTTCCGTAATAAAGATACTTATACTAAGTTAGAAAATACTTTTAATTTTCTAACCAAAGAACAAATAATAAGTTTTATAAACTTAGAAAATGAAAATAATATTGATGTCTTAGGACTTCGTAAAGCCTATTATCTTAAATACCCTAATAAGGAATATCAAAGTAATATCTTAAATAATTTAGAAATTGAAGTACATACTAACATTGCAATTAATCGTGCTGGTTCTATATTCGAGGTGGTAAAATGACCAAACGTGAACAAACAATTCTAACCTTTTTTCTCTCTCGTGCCTTAAACTTTGGTTGGGGCTTATCGGTAATTTTTAACTACACTAACAATCACTCTATCTTCGCCTCTCTTATTGGTAGTCTACTAGGGCTTCTTCTAATTATATTTCTAACTACTAGAGACTTTTCTAAAATAAGAAATAATTTATTGGGTAAAATTATAATCTTTATTCTATCATTATATATGATAAATACTACAATGATAACCTTCTGTGCTCTAACTACTAACTTCTATCTAACTAACACTCCACCCCTAATCATAGCCTTATCTTTATACGTTCTAGTTATTTATGGTATCAAAAATGGTCTTAAATCTATTGCCCGTTTAGGAGAAATCTTAAGTATTATCAGTGCTATTCTTTTAGCAACAATTGCTATCTTTATCCTATCTAACATCAATCTAAGTAATTTCTTACCTTTAAGTTATAATAAAGAATATAACTATCTTCTTACTATCTTAACATCTATTTCCTACTCTGTAACACCTGTTTTACTTCTTTTATTTAACTTAGATAACTATAATCGTAAATCAATTATCTTAGGTTATTCCCTTGGTGTTATCTCTATCTTAATTAATATCTTTGGTATAACATCAATCCTTGGGCCTACACTAGCTAAAATATATCGTTATCCCGAATTTATCATGTTAAAAAAAGTAAGTGTTTTAAGCTTTCTTGATCGTATTGAAAACTTTCTCGCTTTAAAATTCTTTATTGATATTCTCATGACTTCTCTTCTCGCTACTTACAACCTAAAAAAAATAATTAAGAAAAAATATCTATATATCTTTGGTCTTATCTTTATCTTCATCTCCTTAAATACTTTTATAACTCATTATCAAAATACATCTTATCTCTATTATTATAGTTACCTTGTATTAAGTATTCTCCTTATTATTACACTTATATTTTCAAAACGCTACTCCAAAAAAGAGTAGCGTTATTTTACACAGTATCGAATATTGGCATAACGGGATAAGTAAATATACCCATCATTATAAATAAAGCAAATAATATTAATACAATAATCGATACACAAAAATATGAACGAGCAAAATTTCTTACATTAATATTTTTATGAGTTAACGCTACAATTACTAGCGCTAAAGAACCTATAAAAGGAATCATAAACAATAATTGATACCCAAAATATCCCCACATAGATATTGGTTTATACTCATACTCTACTTCATTAATTTTATTACCACAATTTGGACAAATCATAAAATACCTCCTATTTATCTAAATAAGTATGTAATACTCTATTTAATTCTATTCTATCAATTGGTTTAGCTAAATAATCATCAAAACCCTCTTTTAGATAGTTATCTTTCATCCCCTCAATCGCATTGGCTGTTAAACAAACCACCGGCATATTAAACAACTCATTTTCTTTCAAACGATGTAAGGTATCAACCCCACTTAACTTAGGCATCATATCATCAAGTAAGATTAAATCATACTTATTATTACTAGCAATCAAATCTATACATTCAAACCCCGATGTAGCCGTTGTAATATTTAAATGATATTTTTCTAACAGTCTCATGGCAACCTTTAAATTAAGTTCATTATCATCTACAATCAAAATCTTCTTATCATGATAATCACTAATAACATCACTTTGAACTACCTTTTGCTCTAGCTTTTTACCTTCAACTATCCTTTGGTCTAAAATAATCGTAAACTTTGAACCTTCACCGTACTTCGATTGAACAATAATTTTACCATGCATAAGTTCTACTAACATCTTAGTTATAGCAAGACCCAAACCAGTTCCTTCAATCGTCGTATTCTTCTCGTCAAAACGTTCAAACTTCGTAAATAATTTCTTAATATTTTCTTCTTTAATTCCAATACCACTATCTTCAACTGAAATTATCAAACGACAAACATCATCTTTAATAACACTGTGAACTTGAAAATCAAAATATCCCACTTTCGTATATTTAATAGCGTTAGTTAATATGTTAATAATTACTTGTTTAACCCTTGTTTCATCCCCATATAAAGTATCTGGAATTGACTCATCACAAGAATATCTAAACTCTAAAGGCTTATCCCCAAGTCTAGCTTTAGAAAGCGCTACTAACTCCTTAAACATCACCTTAAAATCATATTCTTTATTAACAATCTCTATCTTATTAGCTTCAATCTTACTTATATCTAATATACCATTTACAATCTCTAGCAAAGTATTAGAGGCGCTTATAATATCATTTACTTCCTCGACTGCTCTAGGCGGTAACTCCTCTTCCTTCAAACCTTGACTAAACCCGACAATCGCATTAAGCGGAGTTCTAATTTCATGGGACATACTAGATAAGAACTCACTCTTCGCCATATTGGCTTTATCAGCTTGTATTTTGGCTTGATTAAGTTGTTCAATTAACTTCATATCGGGGTTTTCAATCGTAAAGTACATAAAGAATATTACTAAAAATTCAATCGAAGTAATAAAAGTTACTTCTGGATACACTTTTTGTACCAAGGCCATTACACCCGATAAACACATAAATGATAATAAAGGAATAAACTTAGTAGCTTTAATTCTTTTAAAATTTTTAAGTGTCGTAATTAACCATACTACCATAGCTAAAGTAGAAATACCAAAAACAAAGTTTACTGCTAACCCAGTCGCATGTCCTACAGCTGTTTCAATAGGTAAGATTGCCATTATTATAAGACTAAGTATATAAATAACGATAGTTATTTTTTTTAATCCATTATAATATTTTGGTTTGTCATTTTTACCACTCATATAACAAACAGCATAAATATATAACGACATAAAGAAAACAAAAGAGATTAAATATGCTAAATAAAATTTCGTAATAGTTGCTGGTATAGCCTTTATCGGGTTATTTGATACTAAAATACACACTAATTCTAAAATAAGTCCAATTAAATTCAAAGGTAATAATATGGAAAATACTGTTGTTTCCTTTAAATCTATATGACTCTTAGAATAATATATAATATTTAATACAATCGAATACACTATCGAAAATATAATAAAACTTAAACTTATCGTTGACATATAAAAACCTCTATTCTAATGATATTATAACAACACCCCATAAAAAAATCTACCTAAATCTAGGTAGAAAATTTATTTTTCTAATTTTAAAGTCATAGTTTTTTCTAAACTTGGAGTATATAAAGCTTTTAACGCTTTTCTATCTGCTTTACCTGAAGGCGCTAATGGAACACCTAGACTTGGATCAACTTGTTTAATAATAACATTATCCATAACTTCTTTATTAAATACTTTGTTTAAACGATTATAAATACTTTCTTCTAATCCTTTAAAGTTTTCTTTACTAAATGGACTTTGTTCTACAAATATTACTAATTCATTACTCTCTTCATAGAAGAATGCATGTGCTGCTAAAATATTCTTTGTATCTTTTTGAACAACATCTTCAAACTTAAATACTGGTATTTTAATATCTCCTAGTATAAAATCATCATGTAATCTACCAGCCATTCTTATACTGCCTTTATTATTTAATTTAATACCATAAGCTCCTACCTTTAACCATTTATTGCCCTTATAATCATACATAAAACAGTCTTTGTCTAATTCTTTTTCATAATAATATCCACTCATATTACATGGACTAGATACAATAATCATACCTTCTTGTCCAATCTCACAAGAATTACCATTTTCATCAATCACATCAACTAATGCCATACCGGCAGTTTGAAGTCCAATCTCTTTATGTTTAAAGAAAGATAATTTACGCATATGTTCTTTAAATAAAGTAAAGAAAATACCCGAAGTTTCTGAAGTTCCTCCTCCAATTGAGTATGATACTGGACCTAGTGGTCGAGGTAACTTATCAATTCCAAAATCATGTTCTCTTGCTACTTTATTAAAATATTTTTCTTGTCCTGGTTTTAACTCTTCTCCGGTTACAGTTGGAATAGCTAAATAAGGAAATTTTACATGTTTCCAATTTTCATCAAAAGTCAAAAGATTAGCTAAATAAGTGTTAAAACCTGGACTTGCACATACTTGGTTTGGTTTATTAATTAATAATGTATAAGGATAGGCTTCTTTTTGATATATTGGTTCTGGGGCCACCGTACATTGTTCAAAGAATACATCCGAATATGATGTTGTTAAAACAACATGAGTATAAGTTGGAATATGGGCTAAAATGGTCATATTTCTCATTTTAGGCATACCTGAAACATCATGATCTTTAAATCTTGATATTGTCATATAACTTCTTACTGGTTGTAATATTGCCTTAGGGCGTCCGGTTGATCCACTAGAATAAGTTATAGTAAAAGGATCATATAAACTAACACAAGCATGAACATTCGCCATTGAAATATTATCCCCTAACTTTTTAAACTCTCTAACATCCATAACATTCTTACTTGTATAATCTTTAATCTCATTAATTCTATTAACAAAAGGATAGAACTTATCATCAATTTCCTTATAAGGGTCCACTGGCTCTCCCTTTAAATTTTTATATAACGAATCAGTTACTGAGAAAACCACAATATTACTAGCGTTACTCTCTTCTAAAGCTTCTTTCATTAAGGGATATTCTTTATCCGTTACAAAGACATTCTTACTTTTACTATGGTTAATAATAAATTTTAAATAATCTTTATCAGCCCATTCGGGAAAAGAATTTAAAATGCCCCCTATCATACTAACGGCTAACATCATATAAGCAAACTCTGGAGTATTACTCATACAAACAGGTACTTCGTCTCCCTTAGAATACCCTAAAGCCCTTAAGGCTTTAGCATACTTAGTAGCTTCATCAAACATTTCTTGATATGTTATCTTAACGCCACGATACTTAATAGCGATGCTACTTAAGTTATTTTTATTACGCATCATTACTTCTTGTGCCCAAGAATGATTATGATTTAATTCTAAATCATTTAATACTTTTTGTGCTTTTTTACTTATCATAATTTTTCTCCTGTTTTTAATATAGTGTATTTCTCGTATTATTGCAAGGAAAAAGTACCAGAATAATACATTTTAATTAAATATTCTTTGAAATATCTCTATATAATTAGATACTGGTATTATATCTAAATTATTTCTTACCTTCTTTGGTATTTCATCTAAATCATTTATATTACCACTGGGAATAAAGACTTGTTTAATATTACTATTATAAGCTCCCAAAATTTTTTCTTTTAACCCCCCAATAGTCAAAATATCTCCTCTTAAGGTTATTTCACCTGTCATCGCAATATCTTCAGGAATATTTTTATTCAAAATCAAACTTAGTATTGATGTTACAATTGAAGCCCCGGAAGAAGGTCCGTCTTTAGGTACTGCTCCTTCTAAAAAATGAATATGAATATCTTTATGTTCAAAATGACAATTACTAACTTGAAAAATATCTTTATTACTCTTTATATAAGATAAAGCTACCTGAACTGACTCGGCTGTAACCTTACCTAAAGACCCACTCGCTATAATTTTTCCTTCACCATCATAAAGACAAGACTCAATAGGAATAACTACTCCTCCCATTGGTGTATAAGCCAAAGCATTACACAACCCCGGTCTTAAAGTACTATTTATAATAGTCTGATACTTAGGTTTACCTAAGTATTTAACAATATCTTTTAACCCTAAAACGCGATGTATTTCTTTATCGTCATATTCAATAATTACTTTTCTTATTATCGTATTTAAATTTCTTTTTAACTCTCTAAGTCCAGCTTCTTTCGTATATTTATTAACTATTTCTAATATCGTTTCATCATTAAACTTAATATTCTTTCCCGTAAGATTATATTCTTTTAAGATATTAGGTATTAAATACTTACGAGCAATATCAGCTTTTTCAAACTCCGTATAACTAGATAACTCAATTATTTCTAATCTATCTTTTAGTACTTTAGGAATAGCCGTCTCATCATTAGCAGTCAAAATAAACAATACTTTCGAAATATCAAAAGGCTCTTCAATGTAATTATCAGTAAACATCATATTTTGTTCTGGATCTAATATTTCTAACATCGAACTAGCCGGATCTCCTTGATAGTTCTTCACCATTTTATCAATTTCATCAATCAAAATTACTGGGTTATTAACGCCACACTTCAATAATGCTTGCATAATCTTTCCTGGACTACTGCCTATATAAGTACGTCTATTTCCCATAAGTTCATTAGTATCATTTAACCCACCAACACTTATTTTATAGAACTCTTTATGTAAGGACTTGGCTACATTCATACCAAAAGATGTTTTTCCAACTCCTGGTGGTCCCACTAAACATATAATTGGACTTTTAATATTTGGATTACGTTTTTTTACTGCTACATACTCTAATATTCTAGCTTTCGCATTAGAAAGTCCATAATGGGTTTTATCTAAGTTATGTTTAATTTTAGCTAAATCTAAGCAATCACTACTAGCGTTATTCCAAGGTAAGTTTAACACTGTATCTAAGTAATTTCTTATTACACTCATTTCCGGGTGATTATCTTGAATATTACTTAATTTATGTATTTCATCTAATAATTTATTTTTCGTCTTATTACTTAATTTTAAACTCTCTAACTTTTGTAAATATTCTTGTTTTATATCTACATTATCATCTTTATCTATACCCAACTCTTTTTGTATATAAGAAAGTTTCTCTTTTAATATATATTCTTTCTGGTTATTTTCTAACTCTTTAGTAATAGTAGCGTCCATCTTTTTATCTAAAGCAATTATTTCTAACTCCACAGCAATATCATATATTAATTGGTTGGCTCTTTTTACCGGGTCAACTTCTTCCATATAATATATTTTCTTCTCTAATTGCAATGGAATAAAAGACGCTATTATATCAGTTAACTTATAAAGGTCAGTTACTTCTTTTAATGAATTATTAATACTATTAGAAACATTAGAAGATTCATTTAAGTAACGATTAGTAATTTTTACTAATTTTCTTCTTAATGCTGTTTGTTCTACTAAATCACTTTTAGGTATTTCTATTACTTTAACATTAGCCATTAATATTTCTTTATCATCATCAAAATTACGATATTCAAAGATATTAACTCGGTTTATTCCTATTAAAGTAACTCTTATATTACCATTAGGTAATACTATCTTTGACTTAATATGCCCAACTACTCCCACTAATGGTAAGTCATTTATATCGGGTGATTCTTCTAAAGCATCTTTGGGGCACACAATTAAAAGATCCCCATTATGATGTTTAAAAGCTAAGGTCAAAAGTTTTTTCGACAAGCTATTGGAGAGTTCTACTTTAACTTCCTGATTTGGAAGGGTGATTAGGTCCTTAAGAAGCATTACTGGTAGATAATTGTTCATAAGTCACCCTCTCTCAATAAACTAATTTATTTAATATAGTACCAGTATCTCCAAGTTTTTTCAAGTGAATTCCATGTTTTTATGAAAATTTTTTCCATGAAAAAAGCCATCTAATTATGATGTAATCTTAAGACAGCTTTCTTTTTATCAATTATCTTTTTAGGAAAAACCAAATCAGGTTCTAAAGTAGCATAAAAATCCACAATATTCCAAGTACCAGGAATAGTTTGAACTATTAAATAATCTTCATTATTCTTCCCAATACCAGGATAATATACTTTATAAACATCATATAATTCATATGGTGTATAGCTAACTTTCATACTCTGTTTTAATCTTCCTTGTAAATCCATAATAAACTCTTTAAAACCCATTGGCGTATTTATATATAATCCATGTTGCATCTTCATTCTAACTATATTCTTAGTTAAATCATAATGTATTAAAGCTTTCTTCTTATCAGATATCTTCTTATAATCAAAACCATCAAAGAATATATTATATTTTAAACTTAAAGCCATAATATGATAATCTAATAAATCTTTCCGATAAAAGTTAGAACTATTCTTTAAGTAATTAAGTATCTCTATTGCTTTAATATCATTCCCAAGTAACACATAACAATCTACAATATTTAACAAAGTTGGCATAAAACCTTCTCTATCATAATACTCTTGGTAGTTTTCTAACGCTTTCTCATAATTACCAACGGCAAAGTATAAAGACCCTAATATATCATAAGTATCTCTTAATTTACTCTTATCTTTAATTTGTTCAAAAGTCTCAATTGCTTTAACTCCATTACTTAATTTAATATATGCAACACCTTGTTTTAACAAAGCTTTAGCTCTAATATTTACATCATTAGAATTAAGATTATTTTCTAAATAAGTAAGTTCTTTTTCATAATCACCTTTTAAATAGAAAATACTAGCTAAAAGATTATCCTTCATTTCTTGATCCTTCAAAGTTATAATCTTAAGTTCATTAATTAGACCATAAGCTTTATTATAATCGCCCTCTAAAATAGCAATCTTAGTTAACCCAATAACTCCTAAGTTTTTATCTTTATCACTACCATCAAATAAACGATTATAATATTCACTCGCCTTATCATAGTTACCTAACTCTACATTAACATACGCCATTTCATTTATGACAAACAGATTATCTGGTTCGATACTTAAACATTCTTCATAACGCTTTAAGGCTTCTTTATATTGACGATATTTGCTATATAGCTTAGCTTCCTTATAAACATCCATAAACTCTGGTAAGCCCGAAGCCATTCTCTTATTTAAATCACGTAATCTGTCACTTGCAATCGCACTATATTTATAATCTTTCGAATTCTTAATTTGTTCTAAGTACATCTTGGCCTCTTGTTTATCACCTTTGTTTAAGTAGTCTTTTGCAATAATTAACTTCACACGACATTGAAAATGATCATCCCCTACAGTCCTCAACTTTTTCAAGTTCTCTAAAACTACTTCTTCCTTAATTCGTTCATTAATATAACGATTAGTAATTTGAAATAATACTTCAATATCATCTTTATTATCATTATATATTTGTTCTAAAACTTCTGTTGTTATTTTACTATAATCTATATACATAATATCCCCTTAATTAGATTTACGTTTTTTTAATACATAACAATCGTCCATAAAACTATCATATTTAATACTTTCCTTTTGATTTATAGAAATGCTCCCCGCTTCAAAGGTTGTCTCTCGTACAATTTTATCTTCTTTCGGTTTAATTATTACTAACTCAGTTATTGGTAAATTAACCCCAATTTTAGTGATTTGTAAATAAATACATATCTGACACTTTCTAACCTGAATAATACCCCTAAAAGCCTTATTATAAGGTTTTGAAGAAGCTAGACCATTTACTTCATATATGCCTCTACCCGGTTCAAAATTAAAATTACATGCCACCAAGATATCGTCTTGTAAATCATTAACATAACCCAAGATATTAACTAAACTTTGGGTCTTCATTACATTATGTTCACAATATGCTTTATTAAACTTAAAATACTCCTGATGAGGATCGACAATCTCTACATTAATTTTCTCCATAATGTCCCTTTTTCAAAATTAATCTCATAGAGTCGTCTTTATGTTCCTGATAAAATTTCGTATCAAATAATCTATCTTTAACATCATCCTTAGACACCCTATTATCTTTAATACTTTGTAATAACTCTTTCTCTTTTAATAATCTTTCTTTTAAAGTTTGTCTATTATCTTGTAACTCATTATCTCTTACTTTATCATTAGTCTCTTTTATATCACGAGCAATATAACTACCCAAAGTAGCTACCTCCGCACCAATTGCTAAATCAGTTAAAAACTTAATACTCTTATTAATATCATTAATATCTAAAATAGGTAATTTTATAAATGATAATATATTTTCTAATGTATGATAATCACTTAGTAAGAAACATCCACCTACTGATAAAGCCATTATCCATACTTTAACCTTTCCCATTAAAGATGATTTAGCACTATTACCCTTAGAAGCACTATAAAAACCTACTCCTAGTATTCCTAATTCTAATAGTAAAGGATAAATCATATTTGGCGTAATAGTTAGAAGTAACCCTAAAGATACTAAAGTAAATATCTTATCTACCATTCCATCTAATATAGCTCCAAAAAACGTTGAGCAATTAAACTTACGTGCTAAAAAACCATCTATAAAATCTGTTGCAATAAACCCTAAAAAAGAAAGTCCCATTACTGCTGGTCCAAAATTAAAGAAAATTGGAATTAAAAGAAGAGCGCCTACTCCCCTTAATGCTGTAATAAGATTAACTATAACCTTCTTTGTATTCATATATACCCCCATAAAGTGCCTATATCATACATCAAGTTTCTTAATAAGTCAACTAATCCCTAATATTACTATATAATAAACTATATGTTACATTTAAATAATTATAATTAATACTAGTAATATCCTTAGTATCTACACTAACCTCAATATGAATATCCTCTAAATTATAAGTACTATCATAAATATACTTTTTTAAATTATCTTCTTCTTTAATCGTATATTTAATATTCTTTAAATAGTTATATAAATTATTAGGGTTTAAAAATTCATATAAAATATCCCCATATATATCTACTGTCTCATTAGTATTTATATCTATCGTATTAATTCCATTATTTACATAGTTAATTACTTCGTCTTTATATATCTTAGTTCCTGTATTAACACTACCCTCTACAGTCCCCGTATAATAAGTCTTATCTTCCCCGTTAGTAATAACATAATTATATTCATAGTTATTTGCGTTTAATCTTTCAAAGCCTTTATCTACGGTTATATATTGAGGTTTTATTTCTTCAATATCTGTCCTTTTACTAGAGTTTATCTTAATTGCAATAAGAAAAATAAAAATAAATACTAACCATAATACTAAGTATAAAACACTTTGCTCCCTCGTTCGTTCTTTTTCTTTAAACATTACTTAATACTCCTACTTTTAAATTCTTCTATATCTATTCCATTTAAAAAATCTTTTATATCCATAATCTTTTTACCCGCTGGTTTAATTTTAGTTACATAATAAGTTCCATCAAGACATCCTATCCCTAGTACTTTCTTACTTATATCACTAATCATACCAGGATTTCCTATGCCTTTTACAAAATATCCTGCTACTATCTTATACTCCGTATCTCCAATAATAGTATTAGCTAAAGGCCAAGAATATAAACCACGTACTAATCTATCAATTTCAATACCCCTCTTATTAAAATCAATATGTTCTTCTTTTCTTGTAATATTATAACCATATGTTGCTTCCGTCTCATTTTGTTTTATTCTTCTATTAGTACCAGTTACTATACTTGGTAGTGTATCAATTAATAATTTAGCTCCCAACTCCCTTAAAGTATCATGAATATCCTCTGTTGTATCACTACTCTTAATATCATAACTAATCGTACTAATAATATCCCCAGTATCCATCGCTTCATCCATATACATAATAGTAACCCCAGTTTTATCTAAACCATCAATTATAGCATGATGTAATGGTGCTCCACCTCTTAATTTAGGTAAAAGCGATGCATGAACATTTATACATCCTAATCTTGGTAAATCAAGTAATACTTTAGGTATAATCTGTCCATAAGCACAAGTTATAATAATATCTGGTTTAACTTCTAGTATTCTTTCATAGTCATTTTTAATTTTTTCTGGTTGGAATACTGGAATACCGTATTTATCTGCTACTTCATGAATTGGTGTTTTAGTTAATATTTGTTTTCTTCCTACTTTTTTATCTGGTTGGGACACAACTAAAACTACATTAGTATTTTGGATTAATGTTTCTAATATTGGTACTGCAAAATCTGGTGTTCCCATAAAACATACTCGTAAAT
>CALBBI010000071.1:0-13124 GCA_937926935.1 uncultured Bacillota bacterium | reverse complement strand
GCAATGACGATTCATAAATCAAGGGTTTGACGTATGATGAGGTTATTTTGCTTGGACTTACGAGTGGTTTTCCTAATAATAAAAGAGGTTTTTGGATGTTAAATGTTTTTCGTAATGAAGATGTCAATGAGGGTATTTCGTTTGCGGAAGAACGAAGGGTATTTTATGTGGCAATGACTAGAACTTTAAATCATTTGTATATGTTTGTACCAAAGGACGTGGCCAAAAGAAGTCCCTATGTAAAAGAATTATGTGAAATTATAGCAAATAGTACTGTGGATAAGTAGAAAAGTATCCACAGTTTTTTAGTTAAAAAAAGCCTATCCTTTTTTAGGACGGCTAATCTTAGTATTTTTATTATATTTTTTATGATTAGATTGTGGTTTCTTAGTATTTGTTGATTTTTTAGGAGCTACCTCTTTTTTTATTATTTTTTCAGGTACAGTTTTTTCTAACTCCACTACATTATCATTTAGAGGTTCTTCTAACTTGGGTTCATTTAAGATAGGTTCAGGGATTTCTTGAGGTGCTTCAAATAGTATTTCTTCTTCATTAACTTTGAAAGCATAATATAAAATAATATTACTGATTATTATGGTTACAAAAATAACTATGATTCCACCAAGAACATTTTTAAATAAGTATGGGTTATTGGTATCTTGATCTAAAAATTCATTTGCACTAATAAGTTCTTGTTTATATTTGTTTTTTGTTGTTATCTTACTGAATTTTTGATTATCTAAGTCTTCAATTTCTTTATTATAATTATTTATTTTTTCTAAGTTAGTATAGTATTCTTCAGTTTTACCATCTCTATTTAAAATGGTGTTGTTTTCCTTTTGAAGTGTTTCTTTTTCTTTAGATAAATTACTTTGACTTTGTTCAATAATTTCAATTTCTTTAGAAATACTATCTATATTTTGTTCTAAATCAGATTTATATTCGGTAGTATATTTAGTTTTTTTATCACCATAATTTTTTAAGTTTGTATATATATTAAAACTACCAAGAATTAGGCCTAGTAAGAAGACAATAATACTTAATACTACTAAATTCTTGTTTTCTTTCTCATACTTTTTAGCCATTTTAGTTCCCTCTTTATTATCTTCATTGTATCATAGAAGAATAATTTATGCAAAATATTTCAAAACTATATTATAATTATGATAAGGTGATTGCAGGAATGAAAAAGTTGATTTTAGGCTTGATTGTAATGATGTTTTGTTGTAGTTGTGGGAAAAATATTGCGGTGGTAAGTCCTAGGGACAACTTAGTTTTTGAATATGGTGATAAGATTGTACTTGACAATTTGGTGTCAATCGAGGATGGGTATTTGATTAATGGTGATAAGGAATATGATTACAAAGATACTGGGGAACAGACGGTTACGATAGATTATCAAGATACGAAGAAACATAAAGGAAAATATGATGTAATAATAAATATCGTTGATAGTGTGAAACCAATTTTAAGTATAAGTAATAATCTATATGTATTGAAAGATAATGATATTGATGTTTGTAAAAGGGCTTTTTATGCAGATAATGCAGATAGAAATACTGCTTGTCAGGTTACGGGAGATATTGATACAACTAAAGAAGGAAAGTACAAAGTTAATGTGAAAGTAACTGATGCCAGTGGCAATTATGTTGATAAGGATGTAACAGTTAATGTTATTGAAAAGTTTGAAGAAACACCAGAAGTTGAGATTGTGCCAGATAAAATTGAAGATATGATTTTGAAGTATAAAACGGAAGATACTTTGATAGGGATAGACGTTTCTAACCACCAAGGAGATATTGATTGGGAATCTGTTAAAAATAGTGGTGTAGAATTTGTCTTTATAAGAATTGGGTTTGGTCATAATAGAGAAGCCAAGATTATGGAAGACGAAAAGTTTAGGCAAAATCTAGAAGGTGCTAGGAATGTGGGACTTAAGGTTGGGTTGTATTTTTACTCATATGCAACAGAGATATGGGAAGCTGAAGAGCAAGCTAATTGGATAGTTAAGACTTTAAATGGCGAGAAAATTGATTTGCCGATTGTATTCGATTATGAAACTTGGAAGAGTTTTCCAACATATAATATTAATATTGTTGATTTAAACAAAGTTGCAAAGAGATTTTTAGATATCTTACATGATAATGGGTATGAAGGAATGAATTATAGTTCGAAGTACTATTTAAATACGATTTGGAATTTAAGTGAGTACCCTACTTGGCTAGCACATTATGTTTCTAAAACAAATTATGATAAAGATTTTAAGGTATGGCAATTTAGTAATACGGGTGAGGTTCCGGGAATTAATGGTTTTGTTGATTTAGATGTTTTATACTTAGAAAGTTAAAAAAATAGCACTCATGATTAGAGTGCTATTTTTATTTAGTTAATTTGATTTTTAATGTTTTTTCAAAGCCGTTACGATTAATTTTTAAAGTTATTTCGTCGCCAATGTTATGACGATATAATTCGTATTTTAGAAGGGCACTTGATGTTACTTTAACATTATCTATTTCTAAGATAACATCACCTTTCTTTAAGCCACCTTCTTCAGCAGCTGAGCCTTTAGATACGCTCATTATAACAACACCATTTGTTACATTATCAGGAACGCTTATATTATAATATGCTAAGCCAGTTGAAGAGATATCTAACATTGATACTCCTAGGGTTGGTCTTGTTATATCTTCACCATTAATTATTTTATTAGCAAAATCGATAGCGTCTTCAATAGGAATAGCGAATCCCATGCCTTCAATATTGGAAGTTGAATTAGATACTAATTTCATATTAGTGATACCAATTACTTGACCGTTTGAATTACATAAAGGTCCACCTGAGTTACCAGAGTTTATGGCGGCGTCTGTTTGTAAAACTTTCATGATGTAATCGCTAGAGGATGTTTGACTACTTGTTGTTACTTTTACCATACGGTCTTTTCCGGATACGATACCTCTTGTAACGCTCCAAGAGTAAGTTGTTGAATCAACAGGGGCACCAACAGCAAATGTTGTGTCTCCTACTCTAGCGTCAGTTGATGAACCAATTTCAGCGATTGAATAATCATCTTTACTTTCAAAGGCTAAGATTGCAATATCAGAATAACTATCCCCACCTAAGACTTCAACGTTTAGTTCTTTATTATTTGTTAATTGAATTTTTACACTACTGGCGCCATTTATTACATGGTAATTAGTCATAACATAATATTTATTATCGGACTTTTTAAAGATAAACCCGGTACCAGTGGCTTGTAATTCACCACCTTTTAAGTTTTCAACGACTACTACTGAGTCATATACTTTTTCAACGGCATCAGCTATTCCTTGTTCGTTAACGGTTACTTCTTTTTCTAATTTGTTAACAATAGTAGTACCTGGCATTAGTTTTATTACACCATACATTCCGGCAGCACCAATGGCAATTAGGCAAAACATTACCAATAATTTTATCCAGACATTGTTGCTAGAACGTTCTTTACGAGGTTTTACTATTGTTGCATTAATTACTTCTTTTTCATTTTTCATTTATACATCCATCCTTACTATATCTTTATAATTTTTAGGAAACCCTATTGCATCCAAAACTTTATTGATAGAAATAACTTTTAGTTTTCCTTCTAGAATATCTATTTCATACGATATTTCTCTTATTAATAATCTAAAATTGTCTTCTCTAAGTATTTGTTTTAAGATTATTATTAAGGCAAACAAATCATCCTTACCATATATATATTCCCCATTCATTTTAGGAATATTCAAGTATGAATGATATTTTGTATTATCAATTATACGTTGAGACTTATGGTCATATAAAATATCTTCATGAGCGCAGAGGTTACGGAAGTTAGCCATTATTTGGAAGTATTGAGCTAAGTTTTCTGGGGATATCTTATAGATACTAGCTATTTCTTGTTGATCTTCGGGCTTTAGTATGGTAAATAGTTCACTTACGATACCAAAGGATAATACTTTTACAACAATCCATAATGGAACATAACCATAGTTATTGATGTAGTGCATAGTTGCGGAATGTTGGCCACCATTAACTCTTATTTGACGTTGCATTTTTTTTATGAGGTCATTAACTTGGCGGCGTTTTTCTGGGGCTTGGTTAAAGTTTTTAGGATTTAAATAGTGTTTTTCTTTAATACCATATTTTTTGGATAATATGTAGGAAAAGATACTTTTGGCATTATTTTCTACTATTAAGATATTTTTAAATATGATATTACGCATTTGTCTATCAAAATTAAACATGGCATATAATTCTTCAAAGTTGGTGTTAGGAATGAAGCGACGGTCAGATTCGCTACGTATAAAAAGATGACGATAGCCCATTAAAAAGAAGTAGTTTTCTCTTAAAAGAGTATCTTTGACATAATCGATGTCATCTATTATTAAGCCTTTGCTTAGAAGAATATCGACTTGTTCATCTATTGTTTTGAATATTTTTGGTTGTCCTGACATACCCTAATCACCTATTATAATAAATTATATCACAACAGACAGTTAAATGATACTCATTTTAGATGTTAAACTTGTAATTAATTTGTGAAATTTATGTGAAATATGCAATTACACCTTTGGTTATTGTTTGAGCTAAAGTGGTTTGATATTCACTGGTAGTTAATTTTTGGCGTTCTTGGCTATTGGATATGAAACCGCATTCGATTAGAACGCCGGGCTTTTTTAATCTGCGATACATGTAGATATTAGGCATAGTTTTAATACTTCTGGGATAACTTATGGTGTTTAAGTTTTTTTGGATAGCTTCCGCTAAGGATTTATTTAAATTGCTATAATAAAATACTTGGGCACCACTATAGGTACTATCTTCTAAGTAATTTATGTGAATTGATAAGTATATATCAGCTTTAGAATTATTTATAAGTTTAATACGATTATCAAAATCACTTTTCTTACGTCTATCGACATTGGGGCTAGATAAGTCATAATCATCATCTCTAGTTAGTATAACACTAGCCCCATTTTTAGTTAGTTCTTGTTCTAATTTTTGGGATATGGCTAAATTTAAGTCTTTTTCTAAGATATTTTGGTAACTAGTACCGGCATCGATACCACCATGACCGACATCAATAATGATATTTTTACCGGATAAGGGTAGAGATGCTTTAACCTGAGTAATAATTAATAAGGTACATAAAATAATTATTAATATAATTTTTTTCATAGTAAAATTTATGATTTTTAGTTATAAAATACCACAAAAAAACTTGCCCGAAGGCAAGAAATGAAACTTGTATATTATCTCTTTGAGAATTGTGGAGCACGACGTGCTTTTTTAAGACCATATTTTTTACGTTCTTTAATTCTTGGGTCTCTTGTAATGAATCCTAATTTCTTAAGAGTCTTACGATAAGAATCTTCTCTAGTTTGGTCAGCACTTGCATCAAATTCCATTAATGCTCTGGCAATACCTAAACGGATTGCACCAGTTTGACCAGAGAATCCACCACCCTTAACAGTTACATCGATATCGAATTTTTCTTCGTTACCAGTAGCAACTAAAGGTTGTTTTAAATCCATTACTAAAGTTTGATAAGGAAGGTATTCGTCAACAGGAACGCCATTAACAGTAATGTTTCCTTTTCCTAAAGTCATTCTTACTTGAGCACTTGATCTTTTTCTACGACCAGTACCAGTCCAAATTTGTTTTTCAGCCATGTTCTTACCTCCTATTTAACTTTCAATTCAATTGGTTTTTGAGCCATTTGTTCATGGTTAGCGTCTTTGTAAACGTGTAATTTTCTAAACATTTGTCTTCCTAAAGGTCCTTTTGGAAGCATTCCTTTAACAGCTCTTTCTACCATTTCTTCTGGATATTTTTCTAGCATTTCACCAGCAGTTCTTTCTCTTAAGCCACCAGCGTATCTACTATGATTGTAGTACATCTTATCGCTTAATTTTTTACCAGTTAAATTAACTTTACTAGCGTTAATAACGATAACATAGTCTCCACAGTCAACATGAGGTGTATAAGTAACCTTATGTTTTCCTTTTAAGATTGTTGTAACTTGAGTAGCTAAACGTCCTAAATTTGCTCCTTCAGCATCAACAATATACCATTTACGGTCAACAGTTTCTTTTTTTTGCATGAATGTATTCATATTTATTTCCTTTCCATTATGTCTACTCATTTTTGACTTCCCACATCAAAAACTTTATACATAATAAAATGTACCATTTAAAAGTATAAGGGATAAGGCATACTTTGTCAATTAAAAGTTGCTTTAAAGAACGAAAAAACTAGCATTAGTAGCTAGTTACTTAGAAATTTCATTAATATCTAATAGTTTTTGGAAATCTCCTACTTCCATTAGACTATCGTCTTTACGAGTAATAATATTATTTCTTAGTACTTTGTTATCTTTATTAACGTAGATAATTGTAGGTACTTTTTCTACTTTAATATCGTCTAGCCCTAGTAATTCGTTAATTAGAGATACTTTGTTATCACTAGATTTAATTGAGTCAATATTAATGTAATAGAATTTATCTTGAAGTTTATACTCTTTAATTAGTTTTTTTAAGTCTTTTTCCATTTTATAGATAGATTCACTGCCAGTATAAGAAATATATAAGTAATAATCACCAGATAAGTTTTTGATATTAGATAAATTGCCTTCTATATTATAAGAGTCTTTAACTAACTTAGATTTAACTAAGTATGATTGTTGATATCTTTTTTCGTTAGTATCATTAATAAAAGTAAACCCAAGATATGAGATTATAAATACTCCTAAGATAATTACTCCGGCAAGACAATAACGATTGTACATCTCTTGGTATTTATTTTTCTTTTTTCGTGGCATTTTAATCCCTACTTTCTAGTATGATTATACCATATCTTTTTTTGTTTTAGTAGTATAATAAATAAATTATTTAGCATAATAAACGTATGAAAAGTATATTAATGGGAATAAAATTGTTTGTTTATTATAGTATGTTGGGGTATTTATTGGAAAATACCTTTAGTATATTTACGCGTTCTAATTTTGATAGCGGGATTTCTAAGGGACCATTTACGCCGTTATATTTCTTTGGCTTTTTAATTATTTGGATAGTAGATTATTTATTAAGAAATATGCCTTTAGGAACAGGGAAAGTGATTCTTTATTTTGTGATTATGTTTGTTTTATTAACCTTGCTTGAGTATGTTGGGGGAGTGTTAATAGAAAAATTTTTGCATAAAACATGGTGGAATTATGAACATTATAAGTTTCATATAGGTAAGTATATTTCCGTAGAAGTTAGTATAGTTTGGGCACTTTTAGCGACAATATTTAATTTTTATCTAATAGATATAGTAACAGGAATTATTTTAAATATGAATACACCGCTTACGTTGATATTGTTTTTCTTATATATTTTAGATTTTTTATTGGGAATATTTGGGTTATAGCATAGACACAAAAATAATTATTACATAGGATAAGTCTAGGAGGGTGTTATGTTTATTGATGATATTAATTTCTTTATTAATGGTGAGATGCCAGTAAATAGAGAAGAAAAACTAGTTAGTAGTGAATTAGGATATTTAAGAGGAAATATGTTTTTAAAAGAATATGTTCCTTATAAGAATTATCAGGTTAGAAAGTTAGAGGCGAAAACTAATGAAGAGGCGTTACTGTTAAAGCTTAGTCAAATGGAATTTGCACTTAATGACCTTAGTTTGTATTTAGATTTACATCCTAATGATACGGCGGTGTTTAATAAGTTTAGAGAGTATACCAATGAGTATAAGAGATATTTAAATGAGTTTGAGAAGACTTATAGGCCTTTGTGTTTAAGTAGTATAAATAAAGATAGTTATGAGTATTATAAAAATCCTTGGCCTTGGGATAATGATGCGGGGGTTTATTATGTATAAGTATGAAAAGCATTTAGCGTTTCCAGTAAATATTAAGAAGAAAGATTTAAGGATGGCTAAGTATATTATTGCAGGGTTAGGTGGATATGCTGGTGAGCTTGCGGCGGCTTTAAGATATTTTTCACAAAGTTTTGCGATGCCGGATGCTAGAGGAAAAGCTTTACTTAATATGATTGCAACAGAGGAACTTGGTCATTGTGAAATGATTGCGACGATGTTTAGACAGTTAATTAAGGATGCAACGTTAGAAGAATTAGAGGCAGCGGGGTTAGCAGAATATTATACAGAACATGGTAAAGGTGTTTATCCAGTAAATCCTTCAGGAGTGCCATTTACAGCAAGTTATTTTGCATCGACGGGAGACCCAATTGTTGATTTATGTGAGGATATGGCAGCAGAAGAAAAAGCTCGTGCAGGATATGAAAATATGCTCTCGTTAGCAAAAGATCCTGATTTAATCGAACCATTATTATTCTTAAGACAAAGAGAAGTTGTTCACTATAATAGATTTAAAGAGTTATATGAAGAATACAAGAAAATGGCTAAGTAGCTATTTTTTTGTGCGTTTTTAAAGAAATATTAAAAATTAAAAAAGAAAATCAGGGGTATACCGGTAATATATATTAGTGGAGGGATCTATGAAAATACAAATTGGAAAATATTACTTAGATGAAGAACAAACGAAAATTGTCATGGATAATAGTAGATATTTGTTGGTAGTTGCAGGAGCAGGATCAGGAAAGACTTTAACTATCCTTGGTAAGATAAAATATCTAATTTATGAAAAAAATATTCGTCCGGAAGAGATACTTTGTATATCTTATACTAGAGCAGCGGCCCAAAGTTTGAAAGACAAAATTAAGAATGAATTTAATACAAGTATGGATGTTTATACGTTTCATAAGTTAGCGATGCGAATTTTAGAAGAAAATAATATAAGTTTTGATATTACGGATAATGAAACTTTAGAAAGAATAATTAATAAGTATATTTATCAAGATGTTTTAGGAAGTAAGAAACATTACCAAGCGATACTTAGTTTTTTTAATAGAAAAGTAAAGAGTTTAAAAGAATACAAGAATTTTATATATAAAAATGCTGATTTAGTCTTAGAGTATGAGAAATTAATTGCTAAGTATATAAGACTTTTTAAATGTAATGGATATGATATAAGTTATTTTAAGGATATTATTAAAAAAGATAGATGGAAGTTTTGGAAGTATAAAAAGAAGAAAGATTTTGTAATGGTGGTTTTGAATATTTATTTAAGATATCAAAAGTATTTAGAGGAAGAAAAAGAGTTAGATTTTGATGATTTGATAATAAGAGCTTGTGAGGTTGTAAAAAGTGGTGGGAGTATTTTTAAGTATAAAATTATTATAATTGATGAGTATCAGGATACTTCGGTGATTAGATTTTATTTGATAAGAGAAATGCTTTTAAGACTAGAGTGTCGGTATATGGTGGTGGGAGACGATTTTCAGTCGATATACAGATTTACCGGGTGTGATTTAGATTTATTTATTAATTTTAAGAAGTATTTTTTAGATGGTAAGATTTTAAAAATTCAAAATACGTATCGTAATAGTCAAGAGTTGATTGATATTGTAGGAAGTTTTGTAATGCAGAATAAAAGGCAGATAGATAAGGAGTTAAGGTCAGCTAAGAGGTTAGATAAGCCTTTGAAGATTGTTTATTATAAGGATATTGTGGCCACGGTTAAGAAAGTGATTTTGAGAAATAAGGAAAGTAAGTATTTAATTTTAGGAAGAAATAATAAAGATAGAGATATGATTTTAGATAATAGAAATTTTAAGTTGGTTGATGATAAGGTTGTTATGGTGGGATATGAACAAATTGAGATTACTTATATGACTATTCATAAGTCGAAGGGGTTGGAATGTGACAATGTGATAATGATTAATCTTAGAGATAGTATAATGGGTTTCCCTAATAAGATAGAAGACCATGCATATTTAGGGGATGTTGCAATAGTTAATGATAAGTATCCTTATAACGAAGAAAGAAGATTATTTTATGTAGGAATTACAAGAACGAAGAATTATTGTTTTTTAATGGTACCATATTCTGGTAAGTCTTTGTTTATAAAAGAGTTAGAAAAAAATTATCTCCATAAGGTAGAGATAATTAAAGATTAGCAGACGCTACTTTTGGTTTGACCATTAAAGATTAGTGATTTAGGGTTATTAGCAGCAATATCAGTCATTTTTCCCATACTCATTATTTCAAAATCATATTTACGCTTAGATTTTACGTCATGGGTTACAGGAATAAATATTTTTAAGTAATAGTTAGGACTGGAAGTATCTAAGCCCGATGGGGGATTATCAATTGTCGTTTTAAAACAGTAAGTGAAATTATCCATGGTAAATTTGCCGCCTTGAAGAGTCCACTTTTCCATCAAGCCGGTAGCACCGTAAGCAATGAAATCTTCGTAAACGTGTAAATATTTGGTGGTATTATCTTTGAAAGTGAAACTCATACACATTAAAGAGCCACTTTGGTTACAAGAAGACCATTTGTAAAGACCAAGTTTAATAAAATCGTTTTGAATTAAATTTATAACCGTTGAACGAGTAAGGCTGTCTTCACTTCTTGTTTTACTTAAAGAATCTTCGGTTTTTAAATCACCTAATAGATTAAAGATAAATACCATTATTATCGATATAAGGGCTAAGCTAAATATTAGCTCAACTAAAGTTAGACCTTTTTTATTCACTGATATCACCTCTTGGAACCATTCTTACGTTGTTGAAATAGTTTTTGGTTATTGTCCGGTAGCATTTATTACCATCTTTTCTATAATTAGAACCGCAATCACCATTAACAGGATTTTTAGCATTAGATTTATCAATCTCAGTTTCTTCATATTCGACAATGATGCGGTAGCCTTGGCCAGTGCCAGTTAGAGTTCTTATATAATAAATCATATTAACATTGATATTTTTTAAGGCATCACTATAGTCTTTGCAAGTGGCACTGTTGGATATTTTACCTGTTTTAGTCGTACAAGATTTAAAGTCACTTATATCGTAGAAAGTTAGGAAAACATGTTTAACATTTAATTTTCCTTCGTTACTACCTTTAAGAGCTTCTTCGCAGAAAATACGTTTTTTTAGTTCGCCACCATTAAGTCCAGCTTCGGCATTAACGACATTATATAAAGAAATATCACCACAATCAAGTTCAATTATTTTTTGTTTAGTAGTGTCGGTTTTACTTAAGTATTTAGAGACGTATTGATCCATATTTAAGGAAACCAAGAAATTTTCTAAGTAGTAAGTACGGTAGATATACGCGGGGTCGTCAAACATAACGCGGCGTTTTTCACTAGATAATATGGTAGTAAAAGTGCCATAGACCATTAAAAGAGAACTAGCAAGAACAGTTACAACAATAATTGTTTCGACAAATACAAAACCTTTTTTATTCACAGTACCACATCTTCCTATCTATAAATATGGTATCATAAGTTCGCAAAAAATTAAATAGAAAAAAATGTTAATGGGTTTTAAATCGGTCTTTAACTCTTAGTTTTCTTAAGATATCAAAAGGAATGACGGTTAGAGCAAGTGTTATGGTAAATAGTAGTTCTTTTAAGGTTAGGCCATAGGTTCTAAAAAGGGAACCACCAAAGTAAATAAGATAAATTTGAATGATTATAATAAGACCAAAGATAGTAATGAACGGAATATTTTTAGTGAGATTGGCAAAGACATTTAACCTAGGACTTCTGGCATTTAAGGCATTAAAGATACCGATAAAAATAAATAAAGCAAAGTACGCAGTGAGAAGGTAACGCTCGTCGGTACTGTAACGGATAAATTTATAGACAATAGGCAGTTTTAAGAAGAGGATACCCAGAAGTGAGGAATATAACCCAGTTATTATTATTTGGTTAAACATAAGACGATTGATAATGGGTTCATTTTTGGTTTTAGGAGGTTCAGTCATATACTCTTCAAGAGGTGGCTCGTGGGCAAAGGCAATACCGGCTAGAGTATCCATAATCATATTTATCCATAGCATTTGAATAACAGTTACAGGAGTACCTAGATTTAAGATAGGTCCAATAATGGCCATTATCATGGCACAAATGTTAACGGTTAGTTGAAAGATTATAAATTTTCTTATACTTTTAAAGATTGTACGACCGAAAAGAACTGCTTTGGTTATAGATTTGATGTTATTATCAAGAATGATTATATCGGCAGCTTCTTTGCTTACTTCGGTACCAGAACCCATGGCAAAACCAACATTAGCAAGTTTTAGGGCACCCGCATCGTTAATACCATCACCAGTCATACCGACAATTTGGTTGTTGTCTTTTAGAATTTTTACTAACCTACTTTTATCGTTAGGAAGAGCTCTGGCAATTACTTTTAAATGGGGATAGATTTTGATTATTTCCTCGTTACTTAGTTTATTAAATTCTAAAGAAGTTAGAGCAAGGTCGGTTTTAGAAGTTATAATGTTGGTTTCTTTAGCAATAGAAATGGCTGTATTTATATTATCGCCTGTAATCATAATAACATTGATACCTGCTTGGTGGAGTGTGTCAACCGAAGATGTGGCAGTTGGCCGAATATTATCTTTGATAATAAGATAGCCTAAGTAAGTTAGATTTGATTTAGCAGGGTCATAGTCTGTAGTCATAGCTAAAAGAATAATGCGAACTCCAGTTGCCGAGATATTTTCGATTTCTTTGGAGATAGCTTCTTTCTTAGTAATTATCTTTTTTTCGCCAACTTCGTTAATATAGTAAATACATTTATCTAGAAGGACTTCTTTAGCACCTTTAAGGTAAGTAATATTGTTATCTAAAGTTACAGCACTGTATTTTAGGTCGCTGTTAAAAAGAATTTTGTTAGTTATTTCGTGATTTATTAGAGGCTTTTTTATGAATTGTAAGATGGCTTTGTCAGTAGCGTTACCGCCGATTATTTGACCAGAAGTATCATAACTACTGGAGTTGTTGTAATATAGATTGTTAGTGATTTCTGTTTTTAAAGTTTGATTAAGATTAGATAAATTTGTTACTTTGTTAGAACTTGGTGTTACTATATTTGATACCTTTAGAATGCCTTCAGTTAAGGTACCGGTTTTATCTGTTAGCAAGCAAGTAATATTACCACTAGTTTCGATGCCTACTAGTTTACGAACTAAGACATTTTCCTTAAGCATTTTTTTCATATTAGAAGATAAAACCA
>CALBBI010000070.1:0-40685 GCA_937926935.1 uncultured Bacillota bacterium | reverse complement strand
CAAAGGTTTCTGGTATTTCATCATCACTTCTAAAGTAGAAAATCTCAGTATCTGGGCCACATGGACCAGCTTCGCCAGCAATCCAGAAGTTATCTTCAGTAGTTCTAGCGATTCTTTCCTTTTTAATACCTAGACTTAACCATTTATTATAACTAACCTCGTCAAAGGGAATTATATCGTTACCATTAAAGACAGTAACGGCTAAACGATTAACTGGAATATTTAAAACTTTAGTTAAGAATTCAAAACTCCAAGAGATAGCTTCGTCTTTAAAGTAATCTCCTAAAGACCAGTTACCTAGCATTTCGAAGAAAGTATGATGGGTTACATCCCCTACTTCTTCTAAGTCGTTAGTTCTAATACATTTTTGATAGTCACATAATCTTGTACCATAAGGATGTTTAGCACCCATTAAGTACGGAATTAAAGGTTGCATTCCGGCGGTATTGAATAAGACGCTAGGGTCATTTTCGGGTACAACAGGAGCACTTGGTATTTGTTTATGTCCTTTGCTTATAAAAAAATTAATATATAAATCTTTTAAATTCATTTTACTTCCTCCAACATTTTTTTGACACCACACTCTAGTTGTTCGTCAAACACATATTCTATATTATAATCAAAATAAGGATAAGCATCAAGTTCTAATTCGGTTTTATGGTGTTTTTGTTCTTCAGTTAGATTATTTTCTTTATTCGACGCTAGGTGGATACTTGTACAATTTAAGTAATATTCTTTCATAGCTTCGATTTCGTTTATTAATCTAGCATCACATATTACAACGTTATCATAAAACATTTTATAAACTTCGATATCTTCTTTTAGACGATTGATTAGAAAATCACTATTTATTTTTCTAACTTCATCACCTAGTTCTTGTAAAAATTTTCTTGGTTTATTAGATTCATCATAACTACCTAAAAACTCATAAGCATACATTTTTAAGTATTTAGAAAACTCAGTAATCATGGTCTTTTGGCCTTTAGTATCATAGTATTTTTTGATTAGTTTAGCGGTAGTATTTTTACCACTTCCGGATTTACCGGCTATTATAAATATTCTCATTAGAAGATATCACTATTAAACCAATCATATTTTGTAGCAAAGAAGCGATATACGACTTTGATTAAAGACATTATCGGCATAGCAAGAATCATACCAATGATACCGAAGAAATGACCAAATATTAATAAGCCAATGATAATGGTAACTGGATGTAGTTCAACAGTTTTACTCATGACTACTGGTTGTAAGACATAGTTTTCAACTAATTGAACAACAACAGCAACACTTAATACTATAATACCAATCATAGGATTTTGAGAGAACCCAACAATTACGGCAGCGGCACCACCAATATATGGTCCAATGTATGGAATAAGGTCAGTGATACCACATAGAAGGCCAAATAGAATGGGCGCTTTTAAACCAGCAAGAGCGAATCCTAGGGAGTCACAAACGAAGACCATACAAGCAACAGTTAGGGTACCACGAACACATTTTCTTAGTTCTTCCCCCATTTGATTAATTAAAGTTTCAATTTCATATTTATGAGTTTTAGGGATATATTTTAGTAGATGATCAGTAGCATTATTAAAATCAAATAGTAAGTATAGTCCAACTACTAAGGATATAGCCATTGTACCTAGACCACTAAAAACTACTCCTACGGCATTCATAATCATACTTGGTAAATTAGTAGTTATATTAGTACCTAAATCTTCCATTGATTTAAAGATATTAGCTTCAATACTAGCAACATCAACCATATCACTACTATTAAAGTTATTCAAAAAATTAGTTATCCAGTTTTTAAGACTATTAAATATTCCTGGTAGGGAGGCAATTAGATCATTTAACTGTGTATAGATTGTTGGTATTAGCATACTAAAGAAGGCAAAGATAATTAGGATAAATACTAAGAATATGACCATAGAGGCAACGGCTCTATTCCATCCTCTATTTTCTAGTTTAACTACTAGTGGGTTAAATAACCAGGCGATAACAAACCCGATAAAGAATGGTGTGGCAACTTTAAGGATGGTCATAACGAATTTTAGAATACCCCATTCTTTTACTAACAAAGTAGCAATGAATATTATACCTATTATCATGGCAATATAAACAAGGTTTAGAATTTTGCTTGTTAAGCTTACTACTTCATTAACTTTTTTATAATTAATTTTATCTTTCATATTATCACTCCGTAACTATATTTATATTATCATATTTTATTCATTATGATAACTTTTTTTGTTATTTATTCAAGAAATTTAAAAGAAAACCTGTTTAAAGGTTTTCTTCAATTATTTATGATTATTTGGTTTCTCTTAAATATCTTTTTAGTAAGAAAGTTAAGAAATATGGGAATGTATAAAATTTACCATTAAAACCAATATTTTTATTACATAGTTTAATGCCATATTTAATATCAGGAAATTGTTTACTATCAATTAGTTTATTTAAGGAAAGGGTCGGATTATCATTAGCTTTTACTTCAACAGGAATAAGCGAATTTCTGTCTCTTATAAAGAAATCCATTTCGATAGTACCTTTTTCATTCTTATAAAAATATAGACCGTATCCTTCTTTAACTAACATGTCAGCAATTATATTTTCATATATCGCCCCTTTATAAGTATTAAAGTTTTGATTTTTTCTTAAATCGTCTTGAGACTCTTCGTCTAGAGAGCCAATTAGTAAGCCAGTATCAGCAAAATACAATCTGTAGTTTTCTGGGTTATAGTTACCCTTTAACGGCAAGGCACAATCTTCCATGCAGTAAGAAACATTCACAATTCCAGCATCTTGTAGCCAATCAGCAATGCCTCTATATTCTCTATTTCTAGCACTTTCACCAATTTTAGAAATTTGGAACTTTTTATTTTCATTTTCTAAAAACACAGCAACTTTACGATAAGCATTTAAAATTCGGGCTTTATCTAGTCCACTGGCGTATTTGATAATATCTTCTTCATAGTCATTTAATATTTGTTCTTGCATAGCAAGTATACCACTAAAGTTTTTATTTTCAATAAACTTGGCTACTATGGCTGGCATACCACCTACTACCATATAATCTTTAAAGTTGGACATCATGACACTATATTGAGTCGTTGATAGTGGTTCACATTTTTTCATACAAATATATAAATCTTCAATTTGTTCCTCTTTATATCCTTTAGCCCACAAAAATTCTTCAAAGTCCATAGAGTGCATGACATAATCTTGTTTGTTGCCAACGCTGTTAGATTCTATTTCACCATAATTTATACCCATCATTGAGCCAGAACATATAACATCATATCTTTTATCGATGTTAAATGCTTTCAAGGAAGTAGCACAGCTTACACAATCTTGTAATTCGTCAAAAAATATCAAAGCATCTCCTGGTTCAAAAACAAAATTAGGCTCTATTAAAGAAATATTACTTAGTATTTTATCAACATTAAAGCCATCGTTAAAAATATTTTTAAATTCAGGACGTAAGGCAAAATTTATTTCAATAAAGTTTTTATAATTATTTTTGGCAAAATTTCTTATAGAAGTTGTCTTGCCAACGTGCTTAGCGCCTTTTACAATTAATGGAAGTCTATCTTTATTGTTCTTCCACTCTGTTAGAAAGTTATCCGTTTTTCTTTTAAGTATCGTCATTTTGTTCACCCAAGCATAACTTTAACATAGTTTTTTAACAATGACAACAAAAGATTTAAGATTAGCATTAAAAAAACACATACCAAACTAGTATGCGTCCATATTTAAGAAATCAACAGCTTCATCAAGCATATCATCAATTACTTTTTGAGCTTTCTTTTGAGCATTATCATTTACCATTAAGTAAGTAGTGTAAGCTCCAAGGGAAAGACAAGCCAACATTAACATCTTTTTCAAATTACCTCACATCCTTTAAAATTAGTATGAGTTAATTTTTAAATATTATTCAAAAGTCTTTCTTTTAAAGTTGTTTTTCGTTGATTAGAATAATCATTATTAACAGCCATTATTAAAGCATATGGTTCCCCTATTAGTACTAGAGATTTCTTAGCTCGAGATACTCCCGTATAAATAAGTTTATTATATAACATTTTATAATAACTTTTAGTTATCGGCATGATAACATGGGGAAACTCACTACCTTGAGATTTATGGATAGATATAGCATAAGCATGTTTTACCATGTTCATATCTTCTTTTTTATAATCTATTTTATTGCCGTCGAAGTCGATAACGATTGTCTCTTGTTTTTTAGGAACTGTTATAGTTACAATATCTTTAATATAACCAATATCACCATTGAATACTCCGTTATTAGGATCATTAGTTAGTTGTAAGACTTTATCACCTACTCGGTAGGTTACTTCACCTACTTTTATTTCTTTTTTCTTAGTATCAGGAGGATTAAATAAGTCTCTTAAGATTTCATTTAAATGGTCAATACCATTTTCTCCCTTGTACATAGGGGCTAGAATTTGAATATCTTTATCAGTAAGGCCTTTTTTAATAGAACGTTCACATATCATTTTAATTAGTTCTCTTATATTAGAACCAGTGGCATTTAAGAAGTTATAATCGTCTTTCTTAGTTAGATAGTCGTTACTTAAATTTTTATTTTTTATTTCTTGAGCTAGGTATGGAATATAACTATTATTACTTTGACGATAGATTGTTTCTAAAGGAGTAAAAGTAAATACATCACTATTTATTAAGTCAGATAAGATAAGACCTGGTCCCACAGAAGGTAGTTGGCTAGCATCTCCTACTAAGATTAGTTGGATATTGGTACATATTCCTTTTAGTAAAGCATCAAATAGATGGGTATCAATCATCGAAGTTTCATCTACGATAACTAGACGGTGGAAGTTTTTATTAAGTTCGTTAATTTGGAAGTCGTTAGCTTCTTTGTTCCATTTTAGATAACGATGGATAGTTGAGGCAGGAAGGCCTGTAGACTCGGCTAGTTTTTTGGCAGCTCTACCGGTTGGAGCTAGAAGTGCTATTTGGCTTGAGATTTCGTCAGGTCTTAGATTATGAATTTTAATATATAACTTGGTTATGGCTTTAATGATAGTAGTTTTTCCGGTACCTGGGCCACCGGTAATAATGGAAATGCGATTTTCTAAGGCCTTTTTAATAGCTAGTAACTGTTCTTTGTTATAAGTTACATCAATACTTTCTTGAAGTTTAATAATCTCGGTATCAAATTCTTTAATTTCTACTGGGGGAATATTATTAATTAAGGAAAGATTTTTAGCAATGTCGTATTCCATTTCATAGGTTGTTTTAAGGTAGTATTTATCTTTATCGACAATGATATCGTTATTAACCGACAGCTCCTCTACTACTTTTTCGGTAACGGAAGTATCTGGTAAGAGCGAAAAGAATCTTTTAAGGCCATCTAAGATTTCTTCTAAAGAGAAATAAGTATCCCCATCGGCCATTTCTAGGCGTTTAATGGTTTCAATAAGACAAGCTTTAATACGGGTTTCATCGTCAAAAGTACCGATATTTAAATAGACTTTATCTAATTTATTAAAATCAATTAGTTCGTTAAGGCAATAAGGATTAGATTTAACTATAGATATAGTTTCTTCACCATATTTATTGATAATACTTAAGGCTTCGTTAATGGTAAAGCCTAGATTTTTTAGTTCGACAATCATTTCGTCAGTTTGACGATATTTCATAATGGAATCATAAATTTTCAAAGCTTTTTTCTCAGTCATTTTAGGTACGAGTAACAAATTAGTATAACTTTCTTTGATTTTTTTAAGGGCATCTTCCCCTAGGGTTTCAACGATATCACAAGCAGTTTTTTCACCACAGCCTTTAACTAAGGGACTAGCTAAGAATTCGATTACCGCATCTTTACCTTCTACTTCTTGGTAATGATAGTTTTCAACTTTATATTGATATCCATATTTTTCGGTGTAGACTAAAGAACCTTCTAGAACATAGACATCGTCCATAGTAAGGTCAGCAAAATAACCGGTAAAAGTTACTGATTTATTGATAAAGTCTTCCATTTCCGGGTCATTAGTTTCTTTAACTCTTATTAACCCTACTTTATAACCACTGGTAGATTCAAATATTAAATGTTTTATTTTTCCTTTGATATAGTTCAAGAGACATCACCAAACTCATTATAGCACATAACACTCACTTTAAGGATAACAAAAATGACTTACCCACTTTGGAGTAAGTCAAACATTGAAAATGCTTATTTTGTTGATACTGAGTTAAGCGAACAAGCCCATGTATCCGAGAAACACTAGATATAGTGTTAGTACTATGGCACCGTTTATCATTTCGCTTTTGTTTTCTTTGCCAGTTATTCCTAGTGCCATTAAACATAAGAAGCCACCGATTAAGCCCCCGATATGAGCAGCATTATCGATACCACTTAAGGTAAATCCTAGTAGTAAGTTCATTATAATTACAGGAATTATTTGAGATTTCATAACGGAACCTAAGTAAAGGCGATAATTATAACCGAAGTATAGTAAGGCCCCTAAAAGGCCAAAGATAGCCCCGCTAGCACCAACGGAGAAAGAGTTAGAAAATACTATCGACATTAATGATGATGCTACTAAACTTACTAGGTATACTATAGTATATTTAAATTTTCCTAAAAAATTCTCTAACCCGCGACCAATTATGTATAAAGAGTACATGTTACATAGTAAGTGAATAATATTAACATGCAAGAAGGCACTGGTAAATAATCTATAATATTGACCGCTTGCTACTAAGTCATGGTTATTAGCGCCCCAACTTAGAAGACCGGGGAATACTAATTCTAGAATGAAGCATACACAACATAACGCGATTAATATAGGAGTTATAATGATTTTCTTTGGTTTAAAGGTTTCTTCATAGACTTTATTATCATGAGCTGACTTCATATTTATATCATTAGTTACGTTAATTAATAAGTCGATATTGTTCTTTTCTTGTAATAGTTCACTATCTATTTTAGGAAAAGTCTCTTTTAAAGTTTCATTTTTTAATAAATCTTTACTATTTTTAATAGAGATACTACGGATATTTTTAACATCATCTAATTTAATATCATCATTTATATCTAGGAAAATGTTTAAAACATTCATTTTGAAAGAGAGAGTTTTTTTCTTTACTTGGGCCGTAATATTTCTTATTTTAAATAAGTCAAATTTATATTGTTCGTTATTATGAATATAGTTAGAGTTTATTCTAATTATTTTATAAGGCCCTTCTTGGTTTTCTAACCAAACTTCATTTTTAGTACCATTAACTACAATTGGAGTATAGTTTTCTTTGGTAATAAGAAAATGGGTTAATTTCATTACGATTTCTTCTTTTTTATCCATTACTACTTGTGTCATTTTTACCTCACTCATTTTATTTTAATATAGTTCATATAATTAGTAAAGGTGCGTGGAATATGTTGACATTACTTTTTTTAATTATATCATTTGGACTATATAATATTTCGTTATTATTTATTTTGAAAGAATCTAAGATGAATTATGATTTAGTTTTCTTTGTTATTACTAATATGTTACTACTTCTTAGTACTTTGATATTTTATGGGTATTTTCATGATGAAGTTTTAGCTCTACTCTTCTCTATTTTTCTAAGTATTAATAATACTTTATTATTTAGAGAGATTTATAATTTAGATAAACGTTTAATTATCTATAATATACCATATTTGATATTTAGTTATTACTTTGTAATTATGGTTTTAAAGATTTTCTTGGTCTAGTTTATCTAAGAACTTTTGAAATTCTTCAGGTAGAGGGGCTTCAAAGTACATATCTTTTTTAGTTATTGGATGTTTAAAGCTCATGGTGTAAGAATGTAAGAATTGGCCAAATTTAGTGGCTTTTTTATTGGTATATACAGGATCGTTATAGATTGGGTAACCAATGTATTTCATGTGAACTCTAATTTGATGGGTACGACCAGTTTCCAGTTTTAGTTTTACTAAAGTATAGTCGTGATATCTTTTTAAGACGGTTAGATTAGTAATTGCTTTTTTAGAGTTAGTTGCCGTAACGCACATCTTTTTTCTATCAGTAGTATCTCTGCCTATGGGAGCATCTATAGTAGCAGAGTTACGGGGAAATACGCCGGTAAGCAAGGCTAGGTACTCTCTTTTAATGGTATGTTTTTTAAATTCTTCGGCTAGTATTTCATGGGACTCATTGGTTTTAGCAATTAAGATAAGGCCAGATGTGTCTTTATCGATACGATGAACAATACCAGGTCTAATCTCACCATTATTATGGGATAAATTATTAGTATAATACATAAGAGCGTTAACTAATGTATGAGAATAATTTCCAGAACCTGGGTGAACCACTAGACCACTTGGTTTATTTATAACCATGATATCGTTATCTTCATAGACAATATCTAAGGGCATTTTTTCAGGTTCGACTGATACTTCTTTGATATATCCTTTTTTTATTGATATAACATCACCCTTTTTTAGAAGATAACTTGGTTTAACATGTTTATCATTAACTAAGATATAATCTTCGTCTAACATATGGTTGATGGTAGTTCTTGAGTACTTGGTATTCTCGCTTAAGTATTTATCAATTCTAATGTTTTCTACTTCGACTATCATTTTTGATATCCTTTCTAATGCTTTCTATTATTAAGATAAATACGCCAATGACAATACAGATATCAGCGATATTAAAGATAGGAAAATTATAAAATGGTAAGTCTATTCTTATGAAGTCAGTAACAGTTCCTTGGAAGATGCGATCAATTAGGTTACCAAATATTCCCCCAATTAAGATACCAAAAGCAAAGTTGGTAACTTTTGTTTTTTTAAACTGGTACATCATGCTGTAGACAATGACTAAAATAATTAGACTTATAGCAATAAGGAAGATTTGATTACCACTTAGGATGTTCCAAGCGGCACCATCATTGTAAGTTGTCTCTAGACTTAAATGAGGAGTTAATCTAAGAAAACCAGGATGTCCTAGATAACTATTTATTAAGCCTTTACTTACTTGGTCAATTAAGACACTAAAGATACTTATTACTAAAATATAATAATTCATAAATTTCTTCTTTCTAATAGAAAAATACTTTAATTTTGCAAAAGTATTCTATCATACTATAGTGTTTTTTGTCAAACTGAGGCCCTACTCACCTAGGTTAGGAGTAAACTTAGTTGGTTCATAGACACTACCCATAAACCAGACTTCCCCACTATTTTTATCACGGATAATAAACATATAAGGTTTATCGAAGGTTAAGTCAATTTCTTCAACAGGAACATCAAAGCGGTAATCGAACCAGCAGCCGACTGAACCAGCACCACCCATGGATGTAGCAGCAGCAGCTTTAATACCTTCGTTAGAGAATTCAATGTTAGCTTGATGTCTGGCGTCATTAATGTAAGCATCAGCAGAAGATAATTTAGAAAGATTAGCTTTTTCTTTATCAAAAACATCAGTAATACCTAGAGTATTTAGATCTTTAACGAGGTTTAACTTGTAATCGAATTTAAACATAGGAACATAGCCTGTAATTCTTGTAATAACCCCATCTTTGAAGTTAGCTAGTTTAATTGATTTAAGGTTATTTATTAGGGTATTAAGTTTTTCAGCGTTAGTATTTTTAATGTAGTCACTTAGAGTCTTGGTTGTAGGCATAATACCAATATATTGTAAGGTCGTACCATTATAAGTTTTAAGGTCTTTAGCAAATACTTTGGTATCGTCGTCAGTATAGAATTCAAAGTCAGTTGAACTACTGATATGTTCATAGTTATCTTTTAGTTCAGCAATATATTTTTCCATATCAAAGCTATTATCAAAATCGTCGCCACAATATTCGTCACTTGTAAGCCATTTTTGGTAGGCTTGATTAACGGTTTTACGGATATTATCCTCCCCTAGTTCACTTACGATATCATATTTATTAATGACAGCGCCAAATTTAGTAGCTTTAGCTTTATAATCTAAATTTTCAAATTTAAGTTCAGTGTAATCCATATCGTCTAGGGATCCAACAAACATGTTGAAATCTTCATGGTCAAAAGATACCGCATACCTATCTTCATAATTATCAGCTTGAATTTTCTTGACCCACTCCATATCGATACCTAGAGCATTGGCTAAGATAAAGTCTTGGTCACTTATATTATCATATAAGTTATTGATTAGATTATAAGTTTTATTACTAACCCAGTTATTAATGTTCTTAGGTGTTTTGAAGTCGTCATAAACTACTTGGGCGTTATAAGTATTATTTAATGTATCGATGTAAGTTTGATTGATGTTATCTTTAAAGTTGTTACGAATAAATAAGGCATTAGCAAAAGACATATTTTGATTATTTTGATATTTTTTATTGGTATAGCTACCAAGAATATTAGTAATTTGCTCTTTGGTATCCCCTTCTGCTCCTTCGTTAAGAAGTTCAAGAGCATATTTAATAGATAAAGGACTATATATCATATTTTTATTATTATTTTCTAATTGCATGAAGTATAAGTCAAAGTCTTCTAAAGTGTTGCCTTTTAGTTGATATTGACTATATTTGTTTTCTTTTTTGACCTCGCTTGTACCTGGTGTACTTGGAGTAGTATCTTTTTTTAGGATAAAGAAATAAATACCCGCTCCAGCTAGAACTAAGACGATTAAAAAACTTAAGATAATCGTAAGTTTATTAGATTTCTTCTTATTTTGATTTAGATTTTCCTTAACAATTTCATTATTATATTCTTCCATATTAACCTCATTCTAACTAGATTATATCATTAGGATGTATTTTAGTAAATGAGTTTTAAACATCTACTAGGATAACATCACTACCTATTTTTTTTATTTGATTAAATGTTATGGTGGTTTCAGTTTCTTTACCTAAAAAGTTAGAAAGACCACGTTTTTCTTCAACGACAAAATAAGTGATTAAGCCGTCACCATTTATTTCGACATCAATGATACGGCCAATTTTTTTACCATCATTAATATTAACGATGTCTTTAAGTTGTAAATCAGAAATCCGCATATAATCACCTATTTAAGTATATTATAAAATCAATTATTTTTTGAATAAATCTGTATAAGAAAATTGACTATGTAATATTTGTCAAGGTTTTAAGTAAATTAATTCTTGGAATTTATATTGTCTTTTATATCTTGAAGGGATGTAAAGACGATAGATTTTAGGCCAGTCTCTTTAGCAGCTTTAACGTTCTTTTCTTTATCGTCAAAGAAGATTGTTTCATTTTTATTTAAGTTAAAACGTTTAATTATTAATTCATAAATTTCAGGGTTGGGTTTAATTAAATGTTCTTGATAAGAATATATACCACCGGTAAAGATAGAATTGATATTAATTGTTTCGTTGATGTAATTATAACTATCTTCAGTGATATTAGTTAGAAGAAATAGTTTGTATCCTTTATCTTTTAAGGCTTTGATATAGTTAAAATTTTCTTCTAATAAAGGGTATGATTTTGGTAAATATTCTTTAGTTAAAATAAATTTAATATCATTAAAATCAGGGTTGTTTTTTAGATTATTTAAGTGTTCTTGAACTGTGATTTGTCCTAATAAGCATTTTTTAAAGTCTTGGCCATAGGCGGCTTTATAGATATTTGTACTATCCTTACCTAATAGTTTAGTAATACTTTCTTTACTATCGTCAAAAAGAATACCACCAACATCAAAAATAATATTTTTAATCATTAATAACACTTCCCTACTTTTTATTTAAATTGACAATTGTTATCTTGCCATAAGTTATAGAATTCTTCGGCGGTAGACCAATCTAGGTTGTATCTTTCATTTAGGTTACACCCAGTTATATCTTGAACTATCAAGGCCGAAAGATAGGCGCTGACACCGGATAATTTATTATTTTTATACATACTTTCAAGGACTGGAACAGCACATTCACCTAGTTTAACAATATTATCATAATACTCGTTTTTAGTATAGTCATAGGGGTTAGAAGAAGTTGTATTGGTAACTTCCATAATTTTACCTAAATTTAAGGTTATTTCTTGCTCTAAGTATTCCGTATTTAAAGGGGTATCACTATTATCCTTCGTATTAGTACAAGAACATAAACAAAGAATACACAAAATACCGATAATAATCTTTTTCATAATAAGCCCTTCTTTAAATTATAATTTATTATTAAATAGTAAATTCAACAGCTACATTGAAAGGTTCGTATTTTCCTCCATTGTATTCATAGTTAATTTCTTTTATAATTCTATAAGTTCCTTCGGCAAGTCTACCATAGCCATATTCCCAGTCTAGTTCAATTTCGTTACTTTCTTTTGCAGAAAGTTGAAAGGCAGGCATAGTAAAATCTAATTCCACATTTATTTTATGCCATTCGCCGTCTTTTTTAACCTCTATTTCATAAGGGGTCCCATATTCAAAATTTTTATCACTATTATTAGTTAAAACTAGAGTGGCACTTTTATTGGTTAACGTTCCTTCTTTAATAGTCATAGTAACATCATTTTGGGAAATCTTAATATTAGACTTACTTCCTATATCCAATTCATTTTTTGGCTTTCCACAACCAGTAAGTCCCAGTACCATAACCCCACATAATATTATTAAAATTGTCTTTTTCATAATTAATCCTCCAACTAACAAATTATTATTTATTCTTCTTCTTATATAAAGAGATAAGAAAAACAAAGATAAGTTCTAGAATAGTAAAGCAAATAATCATTCTAACTAAAACTACTTTAGTAGGAATATCAAAAGGATTATACCAACTTAACATATCAAAAGATATAATTATAATAACAAAAGATAGTAAGCAAGATAAAATATACATTAAAATACTCTTCATAACAACCTCCAACTATTTATAACTAAATTATAGCATGAATACATTGTATTTACTAATAAATTTTGTTAGAATAGATTTAGAAAGGATTTAATAATATGCGTAATTATGATTATGGTATTAACGCAATAAGTGCTTCTAGTAGTTCTAGTACTTCAGGTAGTTTAATAGCATTTATTGTTGCTATTGCAGCAAGTATCGTTATTTATTTCGTATTTATGGATAAGAAAGAAGAAAGCAAGTATACTGGTTTTGTTAAGAATTTATATGATTTTCTTCATTTTAAGATTAATTTTATTGAAGCGTTCTTAAAGATTGCTTATATTACTACTACTCTTTATGTAACAATTATTTCATTTAGTCTTATAAAAGTTGATGTTGCTTTATTCTTTATGACATTAATATTAGGTAATATTATTATTAGAATTTTGTATGAAGCAGCTTTCCTTCTATATAATATTTATCTAAATACTAAAGAAATAAATAGTAAGTTAAAATAGTTAGACAGGCGCTAACTATTTTATTATTCTTTTTAAAGTACGAATAGCATTTTTTTCTATTCTAGATACTTGGGCTTGGCTGATATTTAGGGATGAGGCAATTTCCATTTGAGTTTTACCTATGATATAACGTTGTTCTAGGACTATTCTTTCTCGGTTCTTTATAGCTTGAAGACCTTTTCTTAAGGATATTAAGGCATCTTTATCTTGTTTTAGTTCTTTTTTATCTGCTAGTTGGTCGCATAAGTAGATAGTATCACCGCCATCATTATAGATTGGTTCGAAAATACTTACGGGTTCGCATAAGGCATCAAGACAGGAAGCTATTTCTAATTCACTCATATTTAGACTTTTACTAATTATTTCATTACTTGGTTCAACACCATATTTATTAATATATTCTTCTTTAAATTTAAGAACATGATAAGCATTATCTTTGATACTACGACTTACTCTTATGGATGTGTTATCTCTTACATAGCGTCTAATTTCACCAAGAATTAAAGGAACGGCATAGGTTGAAAATAGGCAGTTATATGCAAGATCAAAGTTATCAATGGCTTTGATTAGACCGACACAACCAATTTGAAACAAGTCATCTAAGTTATATTTTTCTTTATTAAATCTTTTTAAGATGCTTAAAACTAGTTTGAGGTTACCGTTTACTAGTTCGTCTTTAGCTAGTTTATCACCTTCTTTATATTTTTTAAATAGTTCAGTCATTTCTTCTTGTGTTAGTACTTTTAATTCACTGGTATTGATGCCAGTTATTTCTACTTTATATTTTCCCATGTATTAAAAAATCCTTTCCTTTTATTTATGGAAAAGATTTTTAGTTTTTATTCAAAGTTTTCTAAATTCGTTCTAAAGAAACAAAGTAAGTATTACCATTTACAAGTTTAAGCGTATATTTATAAGTATTAAATTGGTCGTCAATGTTTTTAACATCAAATGATTCGTCTTTAGTTGTACCATTTTCTATAGTTTGATTTAAAGTAATAGTTTTAATCTCGTTAGTATCATTAAGAGAGTTATACATTAATACTTTAGTGTTAGTATTACTATATTGATAATCTAAGTATGCTAGTCTAAAAGTAATTTCTAAAGTATCGTTTGTTTTCTTAGCATTTAAAACGTTATACGCAAATAAGCGGTTATCCATGTCATTTAGTTTGTTATCTCCGATTACTTTAACTTTGTTATCTTGATATTCATAGTTAAGGGTATTTAAGATAGTATATTTTTTATTAGTGTCTTTGAAGTTATCAAGAAAATCATCTTCGTAGAAGAAAGTATTCTTTAAAGTATCAGTAGGTATTTCTAGTGGTTCTTCAATATAATATAGAGCTTTCTTTTCTTGGTTAGAATACGCAAGTAAGCTTAAGAATAGTTTTTCTTCATTAGTAAAAGTAGCACTATTTACAATTTTATTTTCATAAAACATTTTGTTAGCTAAAGCTTTGGCCTTATCATTTAGACTTTCAATACTTTCAAATTTCTTTAGGGCATTAGTTACTAATTTGTCATTGATGTTTATACTTTGTTCTTCGTTTTTTATAGTTTCTTTTTTGGTTAGGAACTTATAACCTCCTAGTAATAAAACGGCTAGAATTATTATTCCTGTAATTAATATTATTTTCTTTTTCATACGTTATCCTTTCTAACTATACTATAACACAGACATAAGAAAAAAGCACCTTAATTAGTGCTCGTCAGGATTAAAATTTGTTATATTTCTATCTCTGGTAAATTTTACTTTTCTGGTTAATTTTTTATCCGTACTTTCTTCATTAGATAGTGATTTATTTGGAGTTAAATCAATAGCCATATCCCCACTAGTAAGATATTTAGTAAATTCTTCGCCAGTAGTTTTAGTACCTAAAGCCAGGTCTTTCTTCTTATTATAAAGCATAACTATTTTAATATGATTTATAATGATTTTAGTCAAATATTCGTCGCTTAAATCTCTAACAGCACCTGTTTTATGTAAAATTTTTAAATTATCTAAAGACTTTAAAAGAGAAAAATAAACTACTCCTACCTCCCTGTTTAAAACAATATTTATTTTACCAGTATTTTCTAAAATTTCTTGTATTGTATCAATAGTACACATAATTATCCCCCTTATTTAGTCATATTATACAACTTTAAGTAAAATTGTCAAATATGTCTTCTTAACGTTTCTTGTAATTGTTTTTAGACAACGTCAGTTATTCTGGCATTTTTTAGTTAAAGAAGATTTTTCATGATACATGGTGTTATAAACATCTTCCAAGTTAAAACCATAAGGACATTTATCTACTATGGCTTGTTGAAATTCATGAATGTTAGTTTGCGCTACTTGGTTGCGGTCAAAAGTACCTTGGTATTCAATGATACGCCATTTTTCGGTTGCTAGGCTATCACGAAGAAGATTAGTAAGTTCGGGTACTTTAATATTGGATAAATTAGAAGTAATTATGTTTGCACCAATACTTACGTAGAAATGATTATCATATTGCTCGATAGCAACAGGTATGATATCAGCATTAATTTTTAGAGCAATAGATGATGTTCCATGATAAAGACCCATTACTAAAAGATTAGGACTTATATTCCAAGCACCTTCAGGGAAAATCATTAAGTTGCCTTTGCTTTTTAAAACTTCGATAGCGCGATATGTGGCTATTTTACGGTCTTCTAAGTCGTTAGTTTCAAGACATATAACGCCATTAATTTTAAGTAATAAACCGGGCAAGTCACGATAAAGTTCTTTCGGGTCGCCCAAAAAAAGATAAGCTGGTTCTTTAATTGCTTCATATATTCTTTCAACATCACTACCACCAATATGAGTACAAGCATAAATTTTTGGATTAGTAGTATTGAGGCGGTTATCATTAATTACAGTTAGAGTGTCTTGGGATAATAAACGATCGATTTTAATTATTTGAACCAAAAGAGAATGAATTTTATTACGTAGATAGATATGTTTTAGAGGAATATTATTTTCATATTCGTATTTTCTTAGTTCTTTGTTATAGAGAATAACTTGTTCTAAAGTCATTTTTTTAAGTTCTAGTAAGTTCTTTTTAGGATAGGACATATTAATCACCTGGGGATATTATATAATAAAAATACCTAGAAAATCTAGATATTATTATTTTTATTCTTAACAAAGTCTTCAATTAATTTAGCAGAGCCTTCAACACCTAGGATATCAGTATTTAAAACTAAATCATAGTTAGTATAATCTTGCCAATCACGGTTTGTATAATACTTATAGTGTTTAGCTCTTTCTTTATTAATTTTATTTATTGTTTTTAAAGCTATATCTTTTGATAGTCCATAGTACTTAGTAGCTCTTTTAGTCTTGGCATCCGGTGTACTATAGAGGAATACTTTGATAGTGTCTTTATTATCTTTTAAGATATAATCAGCACAACGGCCAACGATAACGCATGAGTTTTTAGCTAAGTCTTTGATTACTTTAGCTTCCGCAATGAATAATCTATCGTCGTTGTTATCTTGGTACTTAGCACTTTTTAGTTGTTCGTCACTTTGAGAGATATAGTCTTTAGATAAACCCGATTTCTTACTAGCTAGGGTAATTAGTTCTTTATCGTAGAAGTTTAAGCCTAAGTTTTTAGCAAGGATTTCCCCTACATAACGACCACCACTACTATATTCACGAGCAATAGTAATAATTACTTTTGGACCTTGATAGTTAGATTTAAGTTTAGGTTGTTCGCTAGTACTTTCTTTGGCCGTAGCTTTAGATAATTTCTTATATTCACTACCAAAGACAAATATTGCAATAATGAATGTTATAGTATCGGCAATTGGACCAGCTTCTAAAATTCCGGTTAGACCTTTATGGAAAGTCATACTTAGAATGCACGCTAGTGGGATGAAAAGAATAATCTGTCTTATGAATGATACCATAGTAGCTTTTTTAACATTACCAAGAGATTGAACTACGATTGAAGTAGTCATTTCAAGAAAGTTTAGACCCATAACAAGTAAGAATGTATGACATACTACGACCGCAAATTCCATGAATAATTCGTAATTAGCATCAGTATTAGAAATAAAGATACTAACAATATTTTCTGGAAAAAAATAGAATACTAAGTTAAATACTAAACCAACAATAAAGTTAATCATTAATACTTTTCTTAAGGTTTCTTTAACTCTTTCGTAGTTTCCAGCACCATAGTTAAAACCAATTATAGGTTGGGAGCCAATAGAAATTCCTAAGATTGTCGAAATATAAAGACTGTTGATTTTAGAGATAACACCATATACGGATAATGGAATATCAGCACCATATTTACTAACCGCACCAAATTTAGTCATCATATTGTTCATGAAAACAAATAACGCTAGGACGGTAGCTTGAGTAATGAAACTTGAAAGACCAAGACTTAAACTACGGAAAATGTTTCTATCGATTTTAAAGTCCTTGGCATTTAGTTTAACACTTTTAGTTCTTTTTAGGTATAAAATAGCCATAATGAATGAAACGATTTGCCCGATAACTGTTGCAATAGCGCCACCTTTAACACCCATATTAAAAGTAAAGATGAATATTGGGTCAAGAACGATATTGATAATTGCACCAACGACTAGTAAAACCATGGAATAACCAGGATTTCCGTCGGCTCTAATTAATTGCGATAAACTAGAATAAATTATCATGAAGGGAGCACCTAGTATTATAATACGACCATAATCAATAGCGTAGTTATAGACACTATCGGTACATCCAAAGAAGTATACTAGTTTTGGTAAGAAAATATAGGATAGGATACTTAAGATGATTGCTACTATGAATGACATTGTGGTAGCACCACCTATGATACTAGCGCCTTCTTTATTCTTACCTTCTCCTAATTTTAGAGAAAAATTTGCTGCCGCACCATTACCGATAAGACCAGCAACAGCGTTAAAAATAATAACTAAAGGAAATATGACATTAGTGGCAGCATTACCTAATGTTCCTACTCCTTTACCAATGAATATTTGGTCAACAATATTATAAACTGAGTTAATTAACATACTGATTACACAAGGGATAGCGAATGCTAATAAAAGTTTATTGATATTATCATGACCTAAATCACTTTTTTTCATATATATAAACTCCTTCTAAACCAAGAAAAAAAGTAGAGCTCATCGAAGAAGATATTCTACTTTTGATTGGCATTATTAAATATAGCACATTTTTTTCTTTTGTGTAAGTAAAAATTTTATTTATTTAGTCAAATTTATTTCAATTATCGTACTTAAATCAATCACACTACCAGCAGGAATAGAGGTACTAGTGACATGGCCGGAGGCATTTAAGGCGTACTTAAGACCAATAAAGTTACAGAACGTAGTAATTTCATTTTCACTCCAGTTAGTAACATCCGGCATGGTAATGTTTTGACTTTCTGTTTTTAGAAATACTTTAGAACCTTTTAAAACACGAGACTTTTTATTAGGATATTGGTTAACTACGTATTTACCATCACCAATAACTAGAGGGTTAAGTCCTAGGGCTTTTAGTTTTTCTTCAGTACTTAGAACATCAGTATTTAAATAACTTTCTAAAACAATGATACTTTGTTCTTTATTTTCTTCAACAGTAGAAACAATATTTTTATATTTAACGATTTCGTCAACGACATTAACAACTGCTTGCGATACTTTTTTGAAGTTACCAGAGAATTGTTTTACAGAGATGTAGACAATATATTGAGGGTCATTATAAGGGAATAAACCAGAGAAACTTCGAATATAATCGTTACTTCCTGTTAGATATCCACGCCCATTAGGGTTAGCAATTTGTGCAGTACCAGTTTTTCCTATCATTTCAACCATAGTTGGTTTATAATTCTTAGCATCAGTAAGGTTAGAATAAACAACATTATGCATCATATCTTGAATTTTTTTAATAGTTTCAGTTGAAGCAACTTTACGTACTTCTTCTTTGCCTCCTTGATACAAGACTTTATTAGTGTTAGGGTCAACGATTTTATCAACGATATATGGTTTTAACATCACACCATCATTAGCAATACTAGTTAAAGCCTGGATATTTTGAATTGGGGTTGTGGTGATACCTTGACCAAATGAGGCAGTTGCTAGTTCGATTGGATATTGAAAATCAATTTTACCGGTTACTTCATCAGGAAGGGTTATACCGGTTTTTTGGCCAAAGCCTAGTAAGTCATAGTACGCTCTTAGTTTTTCATTACCAAGGTCTAAGGCTAGAAGGGATGCGGCGGTGTTAGAAGAATAACTAAACCCAGTATCGAAATTAATTTTACCCCACCCGACTTTGTTAAAGTCATTAACGGTATCTGAACCAATTTGAAGTTTTCCGGACATATATTCTTTAGAGCCATCATAAATACCATTTTCCATAGCGGCCATGAATGAAAATATTTTCATAGTTGAACCTGGTTCATAAGCGTAAGATACTAAAGGATTTAAGTAGTTAGTGATATCTAATTTATTAGGGTTAAATGAAGGATTAGATGCACTAGCTAAGATAGCGCCAGTTTTGGCATCAGCAATAGTGAAAGTCATCCACGCCATGCTATTTTCTTTAGTTAAGTTATTTATTTCTTGTTCTAAGAATAGTTGAATGTTATTATCAATAGTTAGATAGATGTTGGCTCCTGCAGTTGCAGGTGTAGTATTTTCATTGGAGTTAGGTAATTTGTAACCATAAGAATCGGTTTGATATTCGGTTTGACCGTCTTTACCAGATAGTTCGTCATTGAAGTATTTTTCAATACCCATTTCACCAACGATTTTGCCATCATCATTTTTTCTAGCATAGCCAACTAAGTAAGATGCAAAGTTATCCATTTGGTAGTATCTTTTAGAAGAAGCAACAAAATCGATACCTGGAAGATTTAAATCTTCGATTTCAGATTTTAAAAGTTCGGTAATACCACTACCACCGGAACCAAATTCAACTTGATAACGACCTTCTAGGTTAAGACGACTTAAAATATATTCATAAGTCATAGATGTTTTGCCATTTAGAGTAAGGATTTCACTTAATTTTCTAGCAGTATTTTCTTTATCAACAACATGTTGTGGATTATCCGGATTGGTAGTACGCGATGATGAAAGATAAGCAATTATAGTATAAGAGTTAACGGTTTGAGCAAGATAGTCGCCGTTCGTATCATAGATAGCACCACGTGTGGCATATAATGTTTTTTTCGTAGTATTACGGTTATTAGCAAATGCTTCAATATCAATGCCATCTACATCTTTAGCAATATTAACGTAACTAAGTTTAATTATGATAGCAACGAAAAAAAGAATAATAACTATTATTAGTCCCATATTAATTTTAACAGTATTATTCTTTTTCATAAAATCTCCTATTCTACTACTTTGATATTATTATTTTTATATGATAAGCCGTTAGATTCAGCGACTTCTCTTATTTTATCTAGTGATGCAAGTTCGTTAATTTTCATATTTAATGATTCATTAACATTTTCTTGTTTAGATATATCTTTTTTTAGTCTTTCAACTTCGATATTAGTTTGGGATAGTTTGGATTTGGTTACAACATGAATTAAAGGGGTCATAAATAAAACTAAGAAAATAAGTAACCAAATTATTTTTTCACCACGGAGGGTTTTTGCTTTCTTATTTTTCTTCATTTTAAATCCTTTCTATTACTCTTAGTTTAGCACTTTTACTACGAGAATTTTCTTGTAATTCTTCTTTTGATGCCATTAATGGCTTTTTGGTAATTAATTTTATTTTAGGTTTATACTCTAAAGGTATTTCTGGTAAGCCTTTAACTAGTTCATTTACTTCACTTTGGGTTTTAAAGTATTGTTTTACGATACGATCTTCTAGGGAATGGAATGTTATTATGGCACAGCGGCCTTCCGGTTTTAAAAGGTCAATTACTTGAGGCAATACAGTTTCAATTACTTTTAGTTCTTGATTGACTTCAATTCTTAAGGCTTGGAAAATTCTTCTTTCAGGATGATTTAGATTGAAGTATTTATTACCTACCGCGTCATTTATGACATCAACTAGTTCTAGAGTTGTGGTAATTGGTCTATTTTTAACAATATACTGGGCAATGAATTTAGATTTTTTTTCTTCCCCATATTTGTAAAATATCTCGGTTAGTTTAGACTCACTATAGGTATTAACGATATCAGCAGCTGTTACTTTAGTGCTTCTATCCATTCGCATATCTAGAGAGCCATCATGCATAAAGCTGAAACCACGGTCGGGATTATCAATTTGAGGTGATGAAACACCGAAGTCAAATAGAATACCATCAACTTTTTCAATCCCATATTTTTTTAGTTCTTCAGTCATATTAGCAAAGTTAGATTTGATTAAAGTAAAATTATTATTTATTTTAGAAAGGCGCTCTTTAGCGTAATCAATAGCCATTTCATCTTCATCAAAAGCATATAGATGTCCGGCAGTTAATTTTTTTAGGATTTCACTAGAGTGTCCCCCTAACCCAAGGGTCCCATCAACATAAATACCATCACTTTTAATATTTAAATTATTAATACATTCATTTAACATTACACTATAGTGTTTCATTAATTCACCTTCTTTATAGACTTATCTAATATAATAGTACTCTAATTTCTATTTTTTGTAAACATTATTGTATTTAAAAAGCCAGAGCTACCTCTGACTTTACGCAATTATTGACAATTATTTAGTGCCATTAACTTGGTTCATAACTTCTTCAGCAAAGTTTTCTTGTCTTTTTTCAATTCCTTCTCCTACTTCATAACGAACCATTTTAACTAACTTACCACCATTATTTTTGATGTAAGTTTTAACATCTACAGAACCATCTTTAATAAATTCTTGATCTTCTAAACAAATTTCTTTGAAGAATTTCTTTAATCTACCAATAACCATTTTTTCAGCAATTTCAGCTGGTTTTCCTTCGTTCATTGCTTCAACTTTTAAAGTTTCTTTTTCTTTAGCAACAACTTCTTCTGGAACATCAGTTTCAAATGTATATTGTGGTTTCATAGCAGCTGCTTGCATTGCTACATCTTTAGCAACTTCGCTATTAGCGCCTTCAACTACTGTAAGAACAGCAATTTTACCACCCATATGTAGGTATGAACCGAATTCTTCATTATCACTCTTAGTAATAATTTCAAATCTTCTTAAAGAAAGTTTTTCACCAATTTTAGCTGTTTTATCAACAATGTAATCAGCGATAGTTCCTTCTTCGAATTTTAGAGCATTAGCTTCTTCTAAAGTTTTAGCTTCACTAGTAAGTAATGTCTTACCAATGTTTTCAATCATACTCTTAAATTCATCATTTTTAGAAACAAAATCTGTTTCTGAATTAACTTCAAGGATTACGGCTTTGTTACCATCTACATAGATATTAGCAAGTCCTTCAGCAGCAATTCTAGCTTCTTTTTTATTAGCTTTAGCAATACCTTTTTCTCTTAACCAATCCATAGCAGCATTCATGTCGCCATTTGTAGCTTCTAAAGCTTTTTTACAATCCATCATGCCGGCACCAGTAGTTTTTCTTAATTCATTAACTTCTTTTGCACTTATCATAATTATTCCTCCTATTTTTATTATTTATTTAAAGATGCAATTAATTCTTCTTTTTTCATTGTAGAATAACCTTTAATCTTAGCTTCTTTAGCCATAGCTTTAAGTTCAGTTAAAGATTTAGCTTCTAATTCATCTTCTTTTTTGATTTCTTCAAGTTCTTTTTTTAGAGCGTTTTTTTCTTCTTTTTTATCGTCTTTAGCAACATCTTTTACTTCTGTTACATAATCAATTACTTCAAGTCCATTAGCTTCACAAATAGCATTAGTTAAAGCACCAATTACAACTTTTACAGCTCTTACAGCATCATCATTACCTGGAATTACGTAATCAACATCATCTGGATCACAGTTAGTATCAACGATACCAAAAATAGGAATGTTTAGTTTTCTAGCTTCTCTTATTGCGTTGTATTCTTTTTTAGGATCAACGATAATTAAAGCTTGTGGTAATTTAGTCATTTCTCTAATACCACCTAGTAAGTTATTTAATTTTTCATATTCTTTCTTAATTTGAATAACTTCTTTTTTAGGTAATACATCGAATGTACCATTTTCTTCCATTTTTTCGATTTCTTCTAATCTCTTAACTCTTCTTCTAATAGTTCTGAAGTTTGTTAATGTTCCACCTAACCATCTTTGAGTTACATAGTATGAGTTAGAACGTGTAGCATTTTCTAAAGCTGCTTCTTGAGCTTGTTTTTTAGTACCTACAAATAAGAAAGTACCACCATTTTTAGCAATTTCACTAATTGCAGCGTATGCTTCTTCCATGCACGCTAAAGTTTTTTGTAAATCAATGATATAAATATCATCTCTTGTTGTGAAGATATATTCCTTCATTTTTGGATTCCATCTTTTGGTTTGATGACCAAAATGAACCCCAGCTTCTAATAAATTACTAATAGAAACTACAGCCATTAAAAATCCCTCCTTCGTTATGCTTCTATTTACTTTCAAACAAGTTATCCTCACCTCTTCGGCACTCGAGGATATCTCTAGGTAAATATGAATATTTGGTTTTTAAAGCCAAGGTTATTGTATCAAAAAAAATCCCCAATAACAAGGGGATTTTCATGAATTTTGCAAGTTTTTCCTATCTTATTTTAAGTGTTCTTGCTTGTGCTGGTATTTGTTCACAATAATTATGAGTTTGAGTTAAATCTGAATTAGTCATTAAAGAGATGTTTCTTCCTCTTTTATAAATCATATTAATTGTTCTTGCTTTAGAATTCATATCTAGCCAAATTTTACTTTCTAAACGTAAGGCTTCTTTATTTATAGGATAAATTGTTAGTAAAACTGCTTCAATATAGTTTCTTTTTATTGGATACACTATTGGTTTGTCTATATTATCTAAAAGCTTATCTAACTCTTTGTGGCTATCATCTAAGCCAATTAGACCATAAGCTTCGATAGTACGTCTAGCTACTTCACAGTAATACATTTCTTCACGTAGTTTGGCTCTTTCTAAATTATTAATTTTATTCATTATAATCCCCTCCAAGGACTTTATACTTTAGCATAAAGTACTCAGTTTGTCAAATTAATTTAAAGAAAAAATAGTAGATACTCTACTACTCAATTACATATGGGTCTTCATAAGTACCAGAACCACTAGCACTTACTGTTTTATCTAAAGAAATTACTGGTCTAATACCTTGATTAGATGTTATTTTTGTTTCACTTAGAACCTCTCCGGTTATACCAATAGCAAAATTATCAACAGCATTATTATTTAGTAAGACTTGACTACCGGTTAAGGTCCACCAAGTAGATGTGATATTAGGGTTATATAGATAATATGAGGTATTAGTGCCATTTTTACTAGCACCAGCATATATGGCTTCGTCAATACTTAGTAACCCTACTTTAGCTTGTTCTAGGGTGCCACTACAAGATAGTGCGGCCGCTGATTCATTGATAACACGATTATAGGAAGTAAATAGTTTTTTATTTTCTTCTTCGATGTAATATGTATTTTCACTACAAAAGTTAGAATCAACAACGTATTTTTGATAATCACTTAAGGTATTGTTATAAAAGTCGTCTAAGGTTTCTTTAATTGTTGAGGTACTTAGAAGAACATTTCCCGCATCTTCGATATCGGAGACAGTCTTTTTATATGGAGCTTTATTATCTAGAAGATTATCAGTTATTAATCTTACCGAACCATCTTCATTTATTCTAACAATTCTAAACATTACATTAGCAAATTTAACGTAGTTATTAGTTACGGAACCTCTAAAGTAGTAAGTTGAAGCCGTATCATTTTGGACTTCTATTAAACCTTCAGGGTTAGTAGCAACTTCCCCAATATTAGTTTGTAATTGGCTTAAATTATTATTAGCTAAGATTAATTCTTTTAAAGTTTTGCGGTCTTTTTTAATTAATTCTTTATAGGCAATTAGATTAGCAGTTAAGCCATAGTTGTCTTCTTTGCCGTTATATGTTAGATAAACAGTATAAGACATAGTTTGACCGGCAGCTAGTTCTTTAGTTTTAATAAGTTCGGTATCGATATTACCTAAAGATTCATTATATACTTCGTTATTATCTTTATCTACTAAGCGAACATTTAAATCATTAGTTTCTTTGTTGATATCCATTAGGGCAATGGTAACATATAGTTCTTTAGTAGTTACATTAGTAATAGATATTTTTTTAACAATGGTATCCCCTTCTTTAAAGGATTTAATATCATAATAATTACCATCTAAATAGTTGATACTTAGATATTCATCGGAGGTTACTAAAGTGTCATTGGGATTATTTTGTAAAGTTTTTTCGTAATGGGCATAAGAGATAGAGACACCGATACTAATTAGTAAAAGAATTGCTAATAAAAGTAAAGTTGTCTTGTATTTTTTCCTCATATGCTATTACCTCTAAGTAAAGTATATCAAGATAATTATTATTTTACAACTTGCAAAGGCTAATTTCTAAAAATTTTACTTTATTTAACAAATTTTGACAAAAGAAAAAGGATTATGTTGCTAATCCATGTATTTCTTGATATTTTTAAATTCACTACTATTTTCTAAATCAGTTTCACTTAGTTGTTTGATTAAGTCTTTTTGATTACGGTCTAGTTTAGTTGGAACGATAACGTTAACGATTATGTACATATCACCTTTACGACCGGTATTAGGATTTTCAACACCTTTGCCTTTGATACGAAGTTTAGTATCGTTTTGGGTACCAGCATCGATGGCCATAACTACATTACCATAAATAGTAGGTATTTCTTTTTTGCATCCTAAGATAGCATCGGTAATAGTTATTGGAAGTTGTAAGTAAATATCGTCTTCTTTACGTTCGAATAGTGGGTGTTCTTTAACTTTGAATTCGATATAAATGTCACCGTTTGGGCCACCATTTTTACCAGCTGAACCTTTACCACTTATTCTTAATTGAGTTCCGGTATCAACGCCAGCTGGAATTTCGATTTCAATATCTTTTTTCTTAGTATAGAAACCTTTACCACGGCAGTTTGAACATACTCTAGCATAAGTTTTGCCACTACCATTACAATCAGGACAGATAGTTTCTTGTTGGAACATGCCAAATAAAGTTTGACGAGATTCAACTACACGACCATGGCCACCACAGGTTGGACAGGTTTTAGCATCAAATCCACCAGCGCCATTACATTCTCCACATTTTTCGTTTAAATCGATAGATATAGTTTTATGACAGCCAAATACTGCTTCGTCAAAAGTTAAGTTAATTCTAACTAGGCTATCCTCACCTTTAGTAGGTCTATTAGTACTTCTACTACTTCTTCCACCGCCAAAATTAAATGATTGGCCAAAGGCACTACCAAATAAATCTTTAAAGATATCATCGTCGAATGAGAAACCACCAAAGCCTTGACCTTGGAAGCCACCAGCTCCCGCACCACCTTGTTCAAAGGCAGCTGAGCCAAATTGGTCATAAGTCTTACGTTTTTCAGGGTCACTTAATATAGAATAAGCTTCCCCTATTTCTTTAAATTTTTCTTCAGCTCCCGGTTCTTTATTAATATCTGGGTGATATTTTTTAGCTAATTTTCTAAAGGCTGATTTTATTTCATCTTGAGTAGCAGTCTTAGAAACTCCTAATGTTTCATAATAATCTTTATTCTTTGCCATATTCTTCCTCCTTCTTAATTATTTCTTCAACCATTTTTAATCTATTTTTAAATAATTCGATTGATTTTTCAATTGGTTCTTTGGTGGTCATATCAACATTGCATGCTTTTAAGGTATCTAATGGATATTTACTACAACCACTAGCTAAGAAGTTTAGATAGTTTTCTAAAGATTGTGGTTTGTTATTTAAAATATCAGTTGCTATTGATACGGCAGCCATAAATCCGGTGGCATATTTATACACATAAAATGGCGTATAAAAATGTGGAATTCTTGACCATTCATAACCAATTAATTTATCACTTATAACATTATCACCATAATATAATTTATTTAAGTTGTAATATGTTTGATACAAAGTTTCACTTGTTAGGGCATTGCCTTTTTGTTCCATATCATGGATTAACATTTCAAACTCGGCAAACATTGTTTGACGATAAACTGTCGCTCTAAATTTATCTAGGAAATCCGTTAGATATAGAAGCTTTTCGGTATCATTTTGAGCATTTTTTATATTATATTCACTTAATAATACTTCATTTACCGTTGAAGCAATTTCGGCTAGGAATATTGGATAGTTAGCGTTAGTATGACATTGATTTTTCTTAGAATAGAAAGAATGCATGGCATGGCCTAGTTCATGGGCTATGGTACTAACACTATCTTCGGTGCCGTCAAAGTTTGTGGAAACAAATGGTCCGGCATAGTAACTACCCCATTGGTAAGCGCCACTTCTTTTACCGTCGTTGGGATAAACATCTACTCTAGAACTATCAAAGATATTTTTTAGGTCTTTAATGTAGGTATCGCCTAGAGGTTTTAAAGCTTCTAGAACTTTAGCTTTAGCTTCTTCATAAGTAAAGGCCTTAGGATCCTCTTTAATTAAATCGGTATAGATATCATACATATGAAGTTCTTTTACACCCATATAGTCTTTACGAACTTTCATGTATTCGTATATAGGTTCAAGGTTTTCATGAATTGTATTAATTAAGTTTTTATAAACTTCAACATTTATGTTATCGCCATATAAGGAGGCCTCTAGAGGGCTATGATATTTTCTAATGGTACTATAGAAGATATCTTGTTTTACTTGACCTTTATATAGTTCAGCAATGGTTTCTTTATGGTCGACATAGTATTTATAATATTGTTCAAATACCCTTTTACGAGTATTTTGATTCTTATGACCAATTAGTTTAATATAGTTGCTATGAGTTAGTTCGACCTCTTCCCCGTCAATCGTGATTTTTCCAAAATTAACATCCGCATTATCTAAAGCCGAAAAAGCATTATCGGGTGTTCCTAAGGCATTAGACGCTAAAGAAATTATTCTTTCTTCGGCTTCACTTAGGGTATGATTTTTATAACGAAACATTTTTTCAATGCTGAAGCGATATTCATCAAATCTTTTATCGCCAGCCATTAAGTTTAAGATATAGTCATAGTCATTACTTAGTAATTCACTTCTAATGAATGAAGTTTCATTAGCAACTTTTTCTTCTAGTTTATCAGCTTGATTTTTTAGTTTCTTACCAGTCTCATCATTGGTATCACTATAATGATTAAGGTAAGAATATACATAAATGTTTTCTAATTTTTTTTCTATTTCATCATCTAATGTTAAAAACTTATAAAAGTTTTCTTTATCTTTAGTAAGAGAGCCTTTCATACTAACTAATTCTTTTAATAGTTCTTCTGTTTTTAAAATACTATTTTTATATTCTTCAGTGTTTTTAAAGAAATATTCTAAATTCCATTTAGCATCTTCTTTAACTTCGCATCTTTTCATAAATTATCCTTTTCTATTATGGTCGAAAAGTTCTAGTCTCCTAGAACTTTTCTTTATCTATCAAATTATTTTTCTTCGTATTTAGCTTCTTTGACATCGTCTTTTGAGTCAGTGTTTGAAGTTGTATTAGCATTATTAGCTTGGTTTTGTTTAGCAGCTTCTTCATATACTTTTTGAGCATATTGCATAGCTATATCGCTTAGTTCTTTAGTTTTAGCTTTAATGTCATCAACATTATCACTTTCTAAAGTTTTCTTTAATTCAGCAATTTTATCTTCAGCTGACTTTTTATCGCTGTCGCTTACTTTGCCTTCTAAATCTTTTAATGATTTTTCAGTTTGGAAGATTGTTGCATCAGCTTCATTTTTAGCTTCAGCTAAAGCTTTCTTCTTATCGTCAGCTTCTTTATTAGCTTCAGCTTCTTTTCTCATCTTTTCGATTTCTTCATCACTAAGGTTAGTTGAAGAAGTAATTGTAATAGATTGTTCTTTGTTAGTTCCTAAATCTTTAGCAGTAACATTAACGATACCATTAGCATCAATATCAAATTTAACTTCAATTTGTGGAACTCCACGTGGTGCGGCAGGAATACTGTCTAGACGGAAGTTACCTAAAGTCTTGTTATCAGAAGCCATTGGTCTTTCACCTTGTAAAACATGGATATCTACAGCAGGTTGATTATCAGCAGCCGTTGAGAATACTTGAGATTTAGATGTTGGAATAGTTGTATTTCTTGGAATTAGAACAGTCATAACATTTCCCATTGTTTCAATACCAAGTGATAATGGGGTAACATCTAGTAATACTAAGTCGTCAACTTCACCAGTTAGAACGCCACCTTGGATAGCAGCACCCATAGCAACAACTTCATCGGGGTTAACTTCTTTTGAAGGTTCTTTGCCTAATTCTTTCTTAACTAAATCTTGAATATAAGGAATTCTTGTTGAACCACCAACTAATAATACTTTATCGATATCATTGTTAGTTAATTTAGCATCACTTAAGGCTTTATGAACAGCGTCTAATGTAGAATCAAATAAGTCTTTATTTAAGTCTTCAAATTTAGCTCTGTTTAAAGTCATATTTAAATGTAATGGTCCTTCAGCACTTTGAGCAATGAATGGAATAGAAATTTCAGCACTCATCATACCAGACAAATCTTTTTTAGCTTTTTCAGCAGCATCTTTAATTCTTTGCAGTGCCATTTTATCGTTAGATAAGTCAATGCCATTTTCTTTCTTGAATTCACTTACTAAGTAATCCATAACTCTTTGATCGAAGTCATCGCCACCTAAATTGTTATTACCAGCAGTTGATTTAACTTCGAAGACACCATCACCTAGTTCTAGGATAGATACATCAAATGTACCACCACCTAAGTCGTATACTAATACAGTATGTGTTTTTTCTTGTTTATCAATACCATATGCTAAGGCAGCAGCTGTTGGTTCGTTGATAATTCTTTCAACATCTAAGCCAGCAATTTTACCAGCATTTTTTGTTGCTTGTCTTTGGGCATCGTTAAAGTATGCGGGAACTGTGATAACAGCTTTAGTAACTTTTTCTCCTAAATAGCTTTCAGCATCACTCTTAAGTTTCATTAAGATTTTAGCAGAAATTTCTTCTGGAGTATATGACTTGCCATTGGCTTCAACTTTTTCATCAGTACCCATTTTTCTCTTGATACTTGAAATTGTATTTTTTACGTTAGTTACAGCTTGACGTTTAGCAGTTTCACCGACTAATTCTTCGTCGCCTTTAAACGCTACTACTGAAGGAGTTGTTCTGTTACCTTCTGGATTTGTAATAACATGAGGAACTCCACCCTCTAATACAGCTACACATGAGTTAGTTGTACCTAAATCAATACCTATAATTTTACTCATAATAATCTCTCCTTTAATATTTATTCATTTACTTTTACCATTGCTGGTCTAAGTAGTTTATCTTTATACATATAACCTTTTTGTAAGACATCTAAGACAACGCCTTGTTCTTCTTCAATTATTTCTTCAGTTAATACTGCTTCCATATATTTTGGATCAAAAGGTTTATGTAAGCAATCAATTTCTTCTACGCCAATATTTTTTAAGGTTGTAATCATATTAGCATATATCATTTTAAATCCTTCTAAGTACTTTTCATTTTCTGTTGTATCCATGGCTATAGCACGTTCAAAGTTATCAAGGATTGGAAGTAAATTTTTTATTAATTCACTTCCTTCATATTTAGCCATAGAGGCTTTTTCTTCTTCATATCTACGACGCATATTTTGCATCTCAGCAGATAATCTTAAGACTTTTTCATTAAGTTCCTTAGCTTTATTTTCGTTTTCTTTTTGGCATTCGCATTCATGATGATGTTCATGCTTTTTATTGTGGTCTTTGCAACAATGTTTTTCACATTTTTCTTGATGTTCTTTTGGAAGTTCTTCTTCCATTTTTTTCTTTTCTTCTTTCATACCATCCCTCTTAGTCTATATGTTCTTCATCATTTAAATTATCATTAATGTATTTTAGAAGTCCTACTACTTTAGCATACTCCATTCTCTTAGGTCCTACTACAGCAATAGTTCCTTCTTCCCCATTGATATGATATTTGGTTTTAACGATGGTAACATCTTTATCAAATTCATTTTCATCGCCAATATAGACGTTTATGCCATCTACATTGGTATCAATTTTTCTTAGTAAGTTTTCATCTTCAAATTTATTAATAATTCTTTTTACATCACTGACATTATCATATTCAGGTTGTTTTAAAAGGTTTGTTTTGCCACCAAAATGAACATTTGAGCTGTTCTTAGTGAAGTTATGGAAAGCATCGTAGAAGATGTTATAAACTTGTTCATATTGCTTTATTTTCTTAGCGATAATTGGTTTAATATCAAATTCTAGTCTTTCAGATACTTCATTAATTGGTGTTCCAACTAACATTTTATTAATAATTTCCGATGTTTTAACTACTTCCTCAATATTAGTATTTTCTGGTAAGGTAAATTGTTTATTTTCAACGATACCTTTATCAGTACATACTAAGGCTACTATCTTGTTATTAGCAAGAGGAATAATACTTACTTGTTGTAAGGCATTATCTTTGGAACTACTGCCTAAGATTACTGAGGTATAGTTAGTTATTTCACTAATTATATCTACACACTTGGTAATAGCATCCGATATTTCTAAATTTTGATTAGAAAATATGGTTTGTAGTTTCAACATTTCTTCACCATTTAATTCTTTTGGTTTCATCAAATATGTAACGTAATATTTATAACCTAGTTCCGATGGCACACGACCACTAGAAATATGGTTTTTTTCAATGTATCCCAAGCTTTCTAAGACAGCCATTTCGTTTCTTATCGTTGCTGATGAACATTTGAATTTTTGGCATAAAGATTTTGATCCTATTGGTTTGGCTGATTTAATGTAGTTTTCAACAATTTCCTTTAGGATTCTTTGTTGTCTTTCATCCAAGATAATCACCTCTTCTTAGCACTCTTTTCTTTCAAATGCTAAATATATAATACTCTTATTTTTAGCACTTGTCAATACTAGAGTGCTAACTTTTTTCAAAATTATACAAAAGAAAAAAGAAACTAATTTTCACTAGTTTCTTCGTTAGATTCTTCTTCAGTTTCTACCATAGCATCTACTTTGTCTTCGCCAGTATCATCCATAAGTTGTTCTTCTAACATTTCTTGAGCATCATCATCCATGAATTCTTTTTCTAAAACAGTTTGAATATCAGAATATTGTTTTGCTCCAGTTCCAGCTGGGATAAGTTTACCAATGATAACGTTTTCTTTAAGCCCTCTTAAGTGATCAACTTTACCACGAATTGCAGCATCAGTTAATACTCTTGTAGTTTCTTGGAAGGAAGCTGCTGATAAGAAGGAATCTGTTTCTAATGATGCTTTAGTAATACCTAACATTACTGGAAGTCCAGTTGCAGGTACGCCGCCAGTCAATAATACTGGTTTATTAGCATTAGCAAATTCATTTAATGTTACAGATAGTCCAGCTACTAAGTCAGTATCTCCACCATCTAAAATCTTCATCTTAGAAATCATTCGACGAACAATAACTTCGATATGTTTATCAGAAACGTCTACACCTTGAGATTTATAAACTTTTTGAACTTCTTTAACAATATATTGTTGAGCAGTTATTGGGTCAGTTACAGCAAGTAATTCTTTTGGTGCGATTGAACCAACAGTTAATGGATCACCAGCATTTACCATATCGCCTAATTCTACACATAATTTAGTATTGTAGTTAGTGATATGTTCTCTTGCTTCAACGTCATTTTCAATGATAATTTTGTATTTACCATTAGTCTCTTCAATAGAAGCAATTTTACCAGCAATTTCAGCAATTGTTGCTTTACCTTTAGGGTTACGAGCTTCAAATAGTTCTTCAACTCTTGGAAGACCTTGAGTAATATCGCCACCGGCAACTCCACCTTCGTGGAATGTACGCATGGTAAGCTGTGTACCTGGTTCACCAATTGATTGAGCAGCCATAATACCAACAGCTTCTCCGGTTTCAACTAAGTTTCCAGTTGCAAGGTTACGTCCATAACAATGTTGACATACACCATTTACAGTATTACATGTTAGAACGCTTCTAATTTCAACTTTTTTAATACCAGCTTTAATAATTTTATTAGCGATATTTTCAGTAATATATTGATTTTTATCAATAATAACTTCTTTAGTTTCAGGGTTAATTACTTTAGTAGCAGTGTATCTACCAATAATTCTTTCGATTAATGGTTCGATCATAGTATTAGATCTTGTATCAACGAAATCAGTTACTTCAACACCATTTATTGTGCCACAATCTTCTTCTTTAACGATGATATCTTGAGCAACATCTACTAAACGGCGAGTTAAGTATCCTGAATCAGCAGTTCTTAAGGCTGTATCAACGATACCTTTACGACCACCACGGGTACCGATAAAGAACTCTGTTACGTTACATCCTTCAATTAAGTTTGACTTAACTGGGATTTCGATAGTTTCACCAGTTGGTTTAGCAATTAAACCACGCATACCAGCAAGTTGGTTAAACTGATTAGCAGAACCACGGGCTCCAGAGTTCATCATCATGAAGATTGGGTTCATCATATTTTCTTTAGCGATAGTTTGTAGTTCTTGTGAGATATCAGATGTTGCTTTAGCCCACAATGAACATACAGTCTTGTAACGTTCATCTTCAGTAATTAAACCTCTTTGGAATTGTTTATTTACTTTATCTACTTTACTTTGAGTATCAGCAATAATTTGACCTTTTTGTTTAGATTCAATTACATCACTCATAGAGATTGAAATACCAGCAATAGTTGAATATTTAAAACCTAAGTCTTTTAATTTATCTAACATAACTGATGTTTCAGTAGTTTTATATCTTTTAAATACTTGAGCAATTAAACTACTAAATGTTTTCTTAACGAATGGATCAGTTAATGGCATTTTAGCAATTTCTTCAGGAATATTAACACCCATTGGTAAGAAGAATTTATTAGGAGTAATTCCTTCAATATTTTCTTTTGATGGTTCGTTAATATATGGGAAGGAGTCTGGTAAAATTTCATTGAATTTTAATTTACCAACTGTTGTTACTAAGTATTTATCTTTTTGTTCATCAGTAAATAATTTATATTTAAATGATGATACAGGAATAGCAATTCTAGTATGAAGACTTATTTCTTTTCTTTCGTAAGCCATTAGGGCTTCGTTAGAATTTTTAAATACTTTACCTTCGTTTTCTAAGCCTGCTTCTTCAATAGATAGATAGTAGTTACCTAAAATCATATCTTGTGATGGTGTAACGATTGGTTTACCATCAGATGGTTTTAAGATGTTATTAGCACCAAGCATTAGGATACGAGCTTCAGCTTTAGCTTCTTCACTTAATGGAATATGGATAGCCATTTGGTCACCATCGAAGTCAGCATTGAAGGCTGCACATACAAGTGGATGCAAACGCATAGCTTTACCACCAACTAAAACTGGTTCGAAAGCTTGGATACCTAGTCTATGTAATGTAGGGGCACGGTTTAACATTACTGGATGTTCAGTAATTACGTCTTCTACTACATCCCATACACATTCATCTTTATTATCAATTAGCTTTTTAGCTCCTTTAATATTATGAGCTAAGCCTCTTTCTACTAGGCCATGAATAACATGGGGTTTGAATAGTTCTAAAGCCATTTCTTTTGGAAGACCGCATTGGTACATTTTTAATGATGGACCAACAACGATAACGGAACGACCAGAATAGTCAACACGTTTACCTAGTAAGTTTTGACGGAAACGTCCTTGTTTACCTTTTAACATACTTGATAAAGATTTTAATGGACGATTACCAGCAGCTGTTACACTTCTACCATGACGGCCATTATCAAATAATGAGTCAACAGCTTCTTGTAACATACGTTTTTCGTTTTGAACGATGATTGTAGGCGCTCCTAATTCTAATAATTTCTTTAGACGATTATTGCGATTAATAATTCTTCTATATAAATCATTTAAGTCAGAAGTAGCAAATCTACCACCATCTAATTGAATCATTGGTCGTAAATCTGGAGGAATTACAGGTAATGCTGTAAGTACCATCCATTCAGGACGATTGCCTGATTCTTTGAAAGCAACTAAGCAGTCTAAACGTTTTACTAAACGAACACGTTTTTGACCAGTAGCGCCATCTAATTCTTTTCTTAAATCTTCGATTTCTTTATCTAAATCTACTTCTTTAAGTAGTTCTTGGATAGCTTCAGCACCCATTCCTACTTTGAAGGCATTACCATATTTTTCATAGTAAGCACGATATTCTTTATCAGATAAAGTTTGTTTTTTCTCTAAAGGTACTTGACCTGGGTCAATTACAACATAAGATACAAAGTATAATACTTCTTCTAAGTCTCTTGGAGACATATCAAGTACTAAGCTCATCTTAGATGGTACACCTTTAAAGAACCAAATGTGTGAGCATGGTGCTGCAAGTTCAATGTGTCCCATACGTTCACGACGTACTTTAGATGAAGTTACTTCTACTCCACAACGATCACAAATAACATTTTTATATCTTAATCTCTTGTATTTACCGCAAGAACATTCAAAATCCTTAGTTGGTCCGAATATTTTTTCACAAAATAAGCCATCTCTTTCGGGTTTTTGAGTACGATAGTTAATGGTCTCAGGCTTTTTAACCTCACCATAAGACCATTCCCTAATCTTTTCAGGGGAAGCAATAGATATTTTGATACCTCTAAAATTATTTACATCCATCATATAAGATCTTCCTCCTCTTCATTAACGTCGCCAGGAAATTCTAAGTCGTCAAGATCATCATAATCTTCATCCTCTTCTTCATCCTCATAAGTATCATCTTCTTGAGGTTCTAAAGATTCTTCCTCTTTCTTTTCTGGTTCATTATTAGTTAATTCTTCTATTTTTAGTGAATCAGCATCTTCTTCATCTTGTTCCATATCTTTTAAGCTTACTAATTCATTCTTTTCATTTTCGATTTGAACATCTAGACCTAAAGCTTGGAATTCTTTAATTAATACTCTAAATGATTCTGGGATTCCCGCTTGATCAATTGGTTTACCTTTTACTAAGGCTTCATAAACTTTAACACGGCCAACGATGTCATCTGATTTAACAGTCATGATTTCTTGAAGAACATGTGCAGCACCATAGGCATATAGAGCCCAAACTTCCATTTCTCCGAATCTTTGACCACCAAATTGAGCTTTACCACCTAATGGTTGTTGTGTAACCATTGAGTAAGGTCCAGTACTTCTAGCATGTAGTTTATCATCTACCATGTGGTGTAGTTTAACCATGTACATAACACCAACAGAAACTCTATTTTCGAAAGGTTCTCCAGTACGGCCATTGTATAGAACTACTTTACCATCATGATCCATACCGGCTTCTTCCATTTGTTCATAAATTTCTTGTTGAGAAGCACCATCGAATACTGGAGTAGCATATTTAACGCCTAATTTTTTACCAGCCATACCTAAGTGTAATTCTAGAATTTGACCGATATTCATACGTGATGGAACACCTTGTGGATTAAGTATGATATCAACTGGTTTACCATCAGCTGTATAAGGCATATCTTCTTCTGGTAATATTAGGGAAATAACACCTTTGTTACCATGTCGTCCAGACATTTTATCTCCGACTTGAATCTTACGTTTTTGAATAATATAAACACGAACGATTTTTGAAACACCAGCAGGTAGTTCATCAGAGTTTTCTTTAGTATAGACTTTAACATCATGAACAATGCCACCAGCGCCATGCTCTACTCTTAGGGAAGTATCTCTAACTTCACGAGTTTTTTCACCAAAGATAGCATGTAATAGTTTTTCTTCAGCAGTAAGTTCTTGAACGCCTTTTGGTGTAACTTTTCCAACTAAGATATCGCCATCTTTAACTTCAGTACCTATTCTAACGATACCATTAGAATCTAAGTTCTTACGAGCATCTTCACCAACGTTTGGAATATCTCTAGTAATTTCTTCTGGTCCAAGTTTAGTATCACGACATTCAATGTCATAATGTTCAATATGTAGTGATGTATAAACATCATCTTTAACTAATCTTTCATTTAAGACAACAGCATCTTCATAGTTATAACCATTACATGTCATAAACGCTACTGTCATATTTTTACCAAGGGCTAATTCTCCGTTTTGAGTTGATGGTCCATCAGCGATTACTTCACCACGATGTACCTTCTCGCCTTCTTTAACGATTGGTCTTTGATTAATAGTAGTAGATGCATTACTTCTTTCAAAGTCAGCTAAGTAATAAGTATCTTTACCCTTAGCGTTTTTAACGATAATTTTACGCGAATCAGCGTATTCAACTACACCGTCAGCTTTAGCAACAACTGTCGAACCAGAGTCACGAGCAGCGATATATTCAACACCAGTACCAACGATTGGAGATTCACAAGTAATTAATGGTACAGCTTGACGTTGCATGTTAGCACCCATTAATGCTCTGTGAGCATCATCGTGTTCTAGGAATGGAATACAGCTTGTTGTAATTGCGACAATTTGACTTGGAGCAACATCAACATAGTTAACTAATTCTTTCTTAACCATAACGGTTTCACCGTTTAGACGTGCTAATACTTGGTCATCCAAAATAACATTATCATCAGACAATGTAACTGTTGCAGAGCCAATATAGTAATCAGCTTCTTCATCAGCAGTCATGTATTCAACTTCATCAGTTACTTTGCAATCAACAACTTTACGATATGGAGTCATAATAAATCCATAATCATTTATCTTAGCATAAGATGCAATTGATGTAATAAGACCGATATTTTGACCTTCTGGTGATTCGATTGGACAAATTCTACCATAGTGACTTGAGTTAACGTCACGAACATCCATACCAGCACGGTCTCTAGCAAGTCCACCTGGCCCTAAAGATGATAAACGTCTCTTATCTGTTAGTTCGGCAATTGGGTTAACTTGGTCCATGAATTTAGAAAGTTGTGATGAACCAAAGAATTCTTTTAAGGCTGCTGTTACAGGACGAATGTTAATTAAAGTTTTTGGTGTAACTGTCTCAAGTTCTTGAGTAGTCATTCTTTCTCTAATTACACGTTCCATACGTGACATACCAACGTTGAATTGTTTTTGAACTAATTCTCCTACTTGTCTAACACGACGATTAGCTAAGTGGTCGATTTCATCATCGGAACCAATATTATCATGTAAGTTTAAGTAATAAGAAATTGATGCATAAATATCAGAAATTGTTAATCTTCTAATATCGATTGATTGATCATTACCAATGATTTCAATAACTTTAGAATCATCTTTCTTATCATAAACTTTAACAGTTTGAACTTTATTGTATTCATCTAATTCTTCATTGATAGTTACTTCTTTAACGTTATAACCAGCAGCAAAGATTGGTCTTACTTGTTCTAAAATTTCTTTAGTAATTAAAGTACCATCGCTTACAACAACGTTACCATTTTCATCTTTGATATCTTCAGCAATTGTGCATCCTAGTAATCTGTCTAAGACATTTAACTTACGATTAAATTTATAACGTCCAACTTTAGCTAGATCGTATCTAAATTTATCGAAGAATCTTGTGATAAGTTGATTCTTAGCACTATCTAGGGTTGCTGGTTCACCTGGTCTTAATTTTTCGTAAATTTCAATTAAAGCTTCATCAGTATTCTTAGTACTATCTTTTTCTAAAGTATTTTTGATGTATTGGTTATCACCAAATAGTTCTAAAATATCTTCATCGTTAGAAAGTCCTAATGCTCTTAAGAATGTTGTAATTGGAACTTTTCTTGTACGGTCAATTCTAACATATAGAATATCTCTTGCATCTAGTTCGTATTCTAACCAAGTACCACGATTTGGAATTACTTCTGATGAGATAATACGACGACCATTTTTATCTATTTCTTTTTTATAATAGATAGATGGACTACGTACTAATTGTGAAACGATAACTCTTTCAGCTCCGTTAATGATAAATGTTCCAGCATCTGTCATCATTGGAATGTCGCCTAAGAATATTTCTTGTTCCTTAACTTCTCCCGTTTCATGGATAAAAACTCTTGCTCCTACTTTTAGTGGTGCTGCATAGTTTACCATACGTTCTTTAGATTCTTTAATAGAATATCTTGGTTCATCAAAATAATAATCACCAAATTCTAAAGAAATATTACCAGTAAAGCTCTCTACTGGGAATAGTTCTTCAAAAGTTTCTTTAATTCCTTCATCTAAGAACCATTGGTAGGATTTTTTTTGTATTTCTAATAAATCTGTCAACTCTAAGGTGTTCTTAATTTTTGAGAACGTTCTTCGTTCTGCATGGTCACCAAATTTTTTTGTTTTGTATGCCATTTTCTATTCACCCCAACCTTTAAAATATTTTTAAATGCTTTATTTTTGTAAGTCTACTTACAGGTAGCCTTCATGATATAGAATCCTTTATCTTTTGCTAGTATTTCTACTATGTAGCCTTGGGATTCTAAATCCTTGATTGCACTTTTGGCTCCTTGGTTTTTTCTAATAACAAACCACAATGAGCATCCTGGTAAGAGATGTTTCATCGCATCAAATAGTATTTTATTTACTACTTTTTTCCCAGCCCTTATGGGAGGATTTGTTACTATTAAATCATATTTTTTATCAACGCTATCTAAAGCGTCACTATAAAAGGCAAATGCATCCACCTTATTGTTTTTAATATTTTGGGTTGCTAGATGTAAGCAACGATTATTTACATCAACCATATCAACGTGGCTGTGTAATAGTTTGGATAGTGATATGCCAATAAAGCCATAACCACATCCGACATCTAATATATTTAAATTATCATTGTTAGTATTTTTTAATATGGAGTTTACTAGTACGATACTTCCATAATCAATTTCGTCTTTCGAAAAAACACCATTATCACTGAGAAATGAAAAAGGAACACCTTTTACTTCGTATTTAATAGTGCGTAGCTCGCTTCTTAAATTTTCATTATTAGTAAAATAGTGTTCCAAAAAATCACCCGTGTCTTTCTTTAAGGCAAATATATCTAAATTATAATATAAAGATTTTGTAAATGCAAGAGTTTTTTTCGCAATTTTGGGATTTTTTTTAGTTTAGGTCTGCTTTTTTAATACTCTCCTCTTTTGATATAAAAGAAATAATACTCAAAAATAATTTATGGCACCAATTTTATGGCACAAAATCAATGAAAAAAGAGGGTCAATTAAGACTCTCTTAGCATTCTAATTGGTAGCGACGGGGAGATTCGAACTCTCGACCTGCCGGGTATGAACCGGATGCTCTAGCCAGCTGA
>CALBBI010000069.1:0-6690 GCA_937926935.1 uncultured Bacillota bacterium | reverse complement strand
CCTTCTCTCCATGTATAAGCCTATAGCCCATATTCTATTAACATGATAACACAAAATATCGTATTTTTGAATATGTAAATTTTGAAAAAAGTCTATCCCCACTAAACCTTAATAAAATAAAAATAAAGAAGTACCTAAATACCTCTTTAATCTTCTAAATCTAAAACATAAGGATCTTCTAAAGTACCACTGCCTGCTAAATTAAGAGACCCATTAATATTAATAACTGGTAATACATTACGTTCATTAGTAACCATAACTTCACCTAACTTACCCGTACTATCCATAATACCCATATAAGCACCATAATAATACTTAGTAGGGCTCATTGTATAATAAGACTCTCCATTATATAGATAAAAATCAGTATTAACATTATTCTTAGAACCACCCGCAATACTTACTTCATCTAAAGATAATAACCCAATCTTACCACTATATAACCCACCATATTCCTTATTACTACTAGGACATTCTATACTAGGAACATTATCATTAAATACCCTCGTACTAGCACCAAAATCAGTTCTACTATAAAAACTAGTACTAGAAGTATCATTACAATAATTATAACTAACTATATAACTATCATAATCTAATAAATTATCTTGATACCAAGTATTTAAATACTCTTCCATTTTAGAATCTTCATAAGCTAAATTAGATTCTGCATAATTATTATCATTATAACTACTCTTTAATTCATTATTAACATATACTAACTTTAATGATCTATCACTATTAATACCTACTATTCTAAATACTTTATTAGCAAAACTCATATAATTATTACTAACATTCCCTCTAAAATAATAACTATTATCTATCTTATATAACCCACTAGTACTTAAATCATTATAATCTATATTACTAAGTATTTGATTATCACTTAGTATTTTTTCTACTATTGTAGGTTTTATAACTTGTTCTTGTGCTGTTACATAGTAATTAGTATTAAAACTATTTTTATCACTAGTAATAGCGTATTCTTCATCTAACCACATTCTAATATTTAATCTTGTTGTACTATTAGGGCCAATATCATACTTATATAATAATCTTTTTTCTTTTATCTCTTCATCACTATTTTTTAATTCTTTTAATTCACTTAATAACGTTGGTTCCTGATTTTCATCCCCATTAATATATACTTTTACTTTATTACTTTCAATACTACTAGTATTTAAGACATCCATAGTTACATTAATAGTTTTTATATCACTACAATTATTACTAATTGATATAGTTTTAGGTATAGTTCTAGGTCCATCACTATCTTTAGTCGCCTCGGGATTTACTAAATTAAATGATTTATCATCACTATATATTATTTCTACACAACCTGACTCCGTAATAGCTAAATCAGTTTGTCTATTATCTATTTTCCATAATTGGTAATCAAATTCTACAGTTAAACTTAGTACTAGTAATATAGCAAGAACCGTTAATCTAATCTTATATTTTCGTCTCACCATTATCACCATCCTATCCTAACTATAATATATGTAAAGTTTTATGTCAATATCATTTATATATATTTACTTTCATTTTTTCAAGTCTAAACGTAAATACTTAGAATTTTCTGTCAAATATTTGACAAAAAAATAGAAGTCCTTTAAAACCTCTATTTTTCATTTATAACTTCATCTATCTTTTCTTTAGCATTATTAATTAATTCTTCATCAGGAACCATTGTATACAACTTCTGTCTTGGATACGAGAACGTATATTGATACGCCGCCGTTCCATTTAACTCCGTCTGTTCAATACTCCAACTCTTATTATTATCTAATTGTTTTCTAACTAACTTCGTAATTTCTTCCTCCGTTAAATTAGTTACAAAAGCATTACTTAAAGAATTTAATAACTTAGTATAATTATTTAATATTGAAGGTGATATAACTTTATTAATAATAGCACTTAGTACTAGCATTTGATTTTCCCCACGAACTCTATCACCATCACTAAAGGCATGACGTTCTCTAACAAATGATAAAGCCTGACTACCATTTAAATGATTCTTCCCCTTATTAAAATGATAAGTTTCTGTCATATGTTCATCATATATTCCTGTATCAAAAGAATACTTACTAACAACATCTACTCCCCCAATTGCATTAACCACATTAATTAACGAAGTAAAATTAAGTCTTACATAATAATTAATCTCCGTATCAAATAAATTTTCCAAAGTCTTAACTGAACAATCTATTCCATAAATACCTGAGTGAGTCAACTTATCCTTAGCATTCTTTCCTGCCAAAGTAACATAATAATCTCTTGGTACATGTACCATATATATCTTATTAGTCTTAGGATTAACTGTTACTAAAATATTAACATCACTTCTTGATACCGAAGTAACCTTCCCATAAGTATCAATACCACTTATATATATAGTAAAAGCTTCCTTCGTAACATCTTTCTTCTTCGTTATATCTTCTTGTTTAACATTAATTGAAAATTCATATAATATCTTAATTACTTTATCATACCCTTGATAATTTTCTTTCAAAAGCTCATTACCCGCTTCATCAATTAAAATACCTTCAACACTTTTATTAATAAGTGCTTCAGCTAGGCTTATGACATCCTCATAAGTTTTACTTTTAAAATCAAATTTACTTTCTAATGTACTTAAAGCCTTACTATAACCTTCTTCCTTAGTACTTAAAATACCAATATTCTTATTCTTTAAATCTTTAATATCATGATAACTACTATCTTTTAAAACAATTAACTTATAATTCTCTGTACTAATATTATCATTCTTACCAATATTATCTAAAAATCCAATCGTATGAACTTCATAAAATATTCCAAATAAACATAAAAGCATATATATAAGACTTAAAATACTACATACTATCCTTGATTTTTTTATTAAAACCCCAATACTTAACAAGCCAACAACCACAATCAAAGCACAAACTACAATCACAATATACCCTGAAGGTAGGACATTTAACCGATATAATAATCCCGCCAAAGCAACACTAATAACAACCAACAACCCAATAACAATCGCACAAAAATGATTTTTCTTACCCCTCTTAGCACTCTTACTAATTGTTTTTTTAACTTTCTTTGCCATTATTTAACCTCAATTCCATAACACTTCAAATCCCTTATAACCATCTTACTACATTCTAAAACAAATTCATTTATATCATCCATATCAAACATCACTGTCTTACTATCATCTAACTCCTTAATTATAATACTCATCTTATCAATAACTAACTGTAACTTATCTATAGGTATCTCTTCTATTTTACTACTAGGTAATATAATATTATTACACATAAAGTATAAATTTAACTCATATTCATCAATTAACTTCATATTTAATCTCGTATAATCTCTATATATAATATCTTTAACTTGTATATATCTTACTAAACTAGTATTCATATATCTTCTAATATAACGATATACATAATCCCCAAACCAATATTTATCAGTTATCAAATGTATTAAATATCCTACTTCAAAAGGTTTATCTAAACTATCTTTATACTTATTAACAAATTTCTCACAGTTAGGAATACAATCTTCATCCACCCCGTCTAAAAAATGCGAAGCCATTTTACTTTCGCCAACAATCTTTGAAATATCTGGCGCTATTGAACCTAAAAAAATCATATTCTCATCCATTTTCAATACTTCATTAACTTTCTTAGCAACACACATATGAATAATCGCACTGGCCATAACATCACCACACAAACTAATTATATCATTTAATTTTTATTTAGCGAATAACCCTCTAATTAATTTACATAATATTAACATTGATTATCCTACTCATTTAGGATATAATATAATAGATAAAAAATAAGAAGAGGTTTTATATGAAAGCATTCATCCATAAATTAAAAAAAAGCAATAAAATATACTTAAGTTTATTAATTATATCCCTTATTTTATACCTAGGATTTTATATCTGGTTTACCATTAATCTATTAAGCCTATCAGGTATTGAAACCCTAATAAGAATTATTGTTATTATCCTATTTGGTATCTGGTTTCTAGTCTGGTTAATAACTGGTTTAATAACTTTATTTACCAAAAAATATAATACTTTTATTTATATGATAATATTTACTTTCTTATTTACTGGTTTATTTGGTTTTGGATCTTACTATATTCATTCTATCTATAGTGAGATAAACAATATGAGTAAAGATACTATTACTTATACCACTAACCTTATTACATTAAATAATACTGAGTTTACTTCATCTAGTACTATTGGTATTATTAATGATACTACTAATACTGAAGGATATACTCTAGCTAAGAAACTAATAGAAAAAGAAAATCTAAGTAATAAATTATATCAATATGATGACTTCTACGTTATGTTAGAAGACTTATATAATCACAAAATCGACGCTTGTTTTGTCTCTGGTAATTACGTTGTCTTATTTGGCGGCGATGATCCTTTCACTAATATTGCAAGTGAAACCAAAGTAATAAAACAATATAGTGAAGATATGAAAAATAAAGACAATGTTGTTTTTACAAACAAAAAACTTACTGAGCCATTTACTATTCTTGTTATGGGCGTTGACTCCGAGGACGATGGCTTAAAAGCTAATCAAGCTTTCAACGGTGATACCTTAATGATGGTTACTTTTAACCCTAAAACCTTAACTGCCTCAATGTTTAGTGTACCCCGTGATTTATGGGTACCAATCAGTTGTCGTAATAATGCTTTAGCTAAAATAAATTCTTCTGCCGCTTATGGTTCATCATGTGTTATTTCTACTATGCAAAACCTAACCGGAATAGATATTGATTACTATGTTAAAATAAATTTCAAAGGCGTTGTTGATTTAGTTGACGCTTTAGGTGGCGTTACTGTTAATGTTGAAAAACCTTACTTTAATGTTAATGCTGGCGTTGACTATCATGGTCAAGTCTGTGAGCAAAACTCTAACCGTGAATTTGGTAATAAAATTATTTGTATAAACCCTGGAATGCAAAAATTAAATGGTGAACAAGCCCTAGCATATTCTAGAAACCGTCATCAATATATCGGCTCCGACCTAGACCGTATTAGACATCAACAAGATGTTGTCGCTGCAATTGCATCTGAAGCTAAAAATATTCGTTCATTTGAAGATTTCAAAGCTATCTTAAATGCCGTTCAAAAGAACATGGATACCAACATGACTACTGAACAAATCTTATCTTTATATAATGTTGCCAAATCAATCTTACTTAATACTGTTAATGGTAACGATGTTGCTATCTCGATGAATAAAACTTACTTACAAACTTATAGTTTACCGGTATTTTTGGGTTATTCCACTACATCCGCTCTAGGATATTCTAAACCATCTTTAGAAGAAATAACTAAAATGATGCGTGTTAACTTAGAGTTAGAAAGTGCTACTGTAAATAAAACCTTCTCTATTGATTATAATGAAGATTACACTACTAAGTACTATGGTAAAGGCCTTACTGCCAATACTGATGCTGATAAAAGTGTTATCTTAATGGATAACTTAGTTGGTAAGAGTGAAGAAGTTGCAAAGTCCTGGGCTATCAGTAAGGGCTTAAATGTCAATGTAATTACTGTCTATCCTGGTGAAGAAAACTATAATGGCTCTCTAGGTAGTGGTATGGTTACTAATCAATCTATTCATTCTAACTCCGTTATTGCTACTGGTAACTCTCTAACTTTATATGTTAATGGTACTAGTTACATAAATGATAACAATACTAACTATAATAATAATCAAAGTAACAATAACAATAATAATAGTAGTAATAATAACAATAATACTACTAAAGATAATTCAAGTACTGACAATAAAGATACTAAAGATGATACTAAGGAAGATAATAATAAGGATAATGAACCTAAAGAAGATAATAAAGATACCAAGGATGATAATACATTAGATAATACTATTCTTCCTAGTTAAAAGAGTTAAACTTCTAAATCGAAGTTTAACTCTTTTTATAGTTTATTAGTATGCAGTTATTACAGAGCGGAACGAATCATTTGCATAGCTCCCACCATTATTCCGATCAAATTGGAACACACCAGCATCCGAGCTACGATAATAAGTACCGCCACGATAAAGTCAAGGGTAAGAACTATATATATTACAGGAATAATAACCCCACCAAGCATTTGTTCCATTACTAGAAGTATTCTTTAGAACCTCCCTAGTCGCATCTCCTAGGCGATATCTAGTATAACCTATTCCATCTTCTGCTTGGTACTCATATAAATCATAATACTTACTATCTGGAAGACTAGACGCATTAAACCCAGATGAAGCAACTTGGACATTTCCGCTTGAATTATAAGTTACAGGAATTAAGCCTTGGTATAACTCAACATCAATTAAACTACCCGTAACAAAAAATAGACTACACTTTGTTTTCTTAGTAGCGTTAGAAATTCTTATCTCCCAATTATTGTAATCCCAAGTACCAGTGGCTCCGTTATCACAAACAACCTTATCTATGATATAACCATCGTTCTTACCAGGTATTTCATTTGACCATTCACCATCAATATAGCTAGCTATAAAATAATCGTTATTAATGAATGGTTCAACCGTTGTCTCATACATAGTCATTTCATTACTAGTACTAAACTTAGAATAAGTAAAATAAATAATAGATATAGTAACTACTAAAAACAATAAAATAAATGTTGAATAT
>CALBBI010000068.1:0-9967 GCA_937926935.1 uncultured Bacillota bacterium | reverse complement strand
CAGAACGTCGTGAGACAGTTCGGTCCCTATCCGTCGTGGGCGCAGGAAAATTGAGGAGAGCTGATCCTAGTACGAGAGGACCGGATTGGACACACCTCTGGTGTATCTGTTGTAACGCCAGTTGCAGTGCAGAGTATCTATGTGTGGAAGGGATAATCGCTGAAAGCATCTAAGCGAGAAGCCTCCTCCAAGATGAATTTTCCCATATTTAATATAGTAAGTATCCTTGTAGACTACGAGGTTGATAGGCTAGAGGTGGAAGCGTAGTGATACGTTGAGCTGACTAGTACTAATAATACGAGGATTTAATCCCAATAATTCTAAAAAAATTGAGGAAGTTGCATTATCTTGTTTTTAAAGGACAAAATCCTTTATAGGTGACAATGGCTAAGTGGATACACCTCTTCCCATCCCGAACAGAGAAGTTAAGCACTTAAACGCCGACAATAGTTTATGCGAAGATAGGAAGTTGCCTATTTTTTTTTTGCTTCAAAATTGCTGTAAAGACACAACAATTATATTGATTAATAAAAATACTTTTTGATATACTAAAGATGGTGATAGAAATGCAATATAAATATACAAGCAAAAATGAGCAAGACACTATTGAATTAGCTCAAAATATCGAATCAGAAAAATTTCCTGGAATGATTATTTGTTTAGATGGCGAACTAGGTAGCGGTAAAACTGTCTTTGTAAAAGGTTTTGCTAAAGCAATGGGGATAACTGATACCATTACAAGTCCAACCTTTAATTTAATAAAAGAATATGAAAGTAATGAAGGAACACTATGTCATATGGACGTTTATCGTTTAAAAGACGCCTGCGAAACGGTTGGCTTTGATGATTATTTTAATGGCGACAACATATCTATAATTGAATGGTCTGATTTAATATGTAATTGCTTACCTGATGAAAGATTAGATATAAAAGTTAAAATAATTGACGAAAATACTCGTGTATTTAAGATAACTCCTCATGGCGAAAAATATGAAGAACTATGTGAATCTGTATTATAATGATACAGTTTTTTTATGGTATTTTAATGGTAAACGTGCTATAATATGACAAGCAAAGGGAGAATATTTATGTATACTTTATTCATTGATACTCATTTTAAAAATATTAATTTATGTTTATATGAAAATGCTAAAATTATTAATAAAACAACCTTAAAAGAAGTAAAAAGTACATCTGAATGTACAATGCCGGAAATTATTAATTTATTAGCAAAATCAAAAATTGAATCTCAAAATATATCTAATATTATTGTCTGTAATGGCCCGGGTTCTTTTACTGGTGTAAGAATAGGTGTAACTATTGCCAAAACATTTGCATATTGTACTAATGCCAATATATACACTATAGATTCTCTAACTTTAGCAAGTTTATCTTATACAGGTGATAACTACATTGCTGTAAAAGAAAATAATGGAATATATTTAGCAAAATTTCATAATGAAAATATGACAAGTAATATTGAGTATTATCGCAATAAAGAAATCGGAGCCCTTAATTACAAAGATAATATTAAATACGAAACAGAAACTCCAAACTTTGAACGCTTAATTGAAATTATAACTAAACTTCCTAAATGTAATGTTTTTAATGCCAACCCTATATATATAAAAACAATCGAGGCCTTACATGATAAGAAAGATTAGTTTAGATGATGAAAAACAATACAACGAATTAGGTCAAGAACTAAATGAAAATTTTTCTAAACTATTTGATTTAAATAATGAACTTTCTAAAGATTACTCTCATATTTATACTTACCAAATAGATAACAAATTGGCGGGTTTTATCCACATCCAACAATCATTTGACGAAGCTGACATAATTAATATAATAACTTCTAAACAATATCGTAATCAGCACATTGCTACTAAGCTAATTAATTATTGCATTGCAACACATAACCTAAAAGCTTTAAATCTCGAAGTAAATATTAATAATCCTGCTGTGAATTTTTATTTAAAAAATGACTTTAAAATAATAAGAAAAATACCTAAGTATTATAATAATGATGATGCTTATTTTATGAAAAGAGTGATTAAATGAAAGATGTTTTAATATTAGCAATTGAATCAAGTTGCGACGAAACTAGCATGAGCATAGTAAAAAATGGGAAAGACGTTCTTTCAATAGTTGTAAATACCCAAATTAGTACCCATGAAAAATTTGGCGGTGTTGTACCAGAAATTGCTTCTCGTATGCATACTGAAAATATAACTATGGTACTAGATGAAACTTTAAAAAAAGCTAATGTGTCTATGGACGACATTTCCGCTATTGCAGTAACATATGGCCCTGGTTTAATGGGCAGTTTATTAGTTGGTGTAGAAGCCGCTAAAACTATTGCTTACGTTTATAAAAAGCCACTTATTGCTGTAAACCACATGGCGGGGCACATTTATGCGAATAATATCGAAAACACCATGGAGTTTCCAATCTTAGCTTTAGTGGTTAGTGGCGGCCACACAGATTTAGTTTACATGGAAGACGATTACAAATTTGAAGTATTGGGCAGCACATTAGATGATGCTATCGGCGAAACATATGACAAAATTGCTAGAGTACTAGATTTAAAATACCCCGGTGGTCCAAACGTCGAAAAATTAGCAGCTCAGGGCCAACCAACTTATAAACTACCAATCCCTATGAATGATAATTCCCTAAACATGAGCTTTAGCGGTCTAAAATCTAGTATAATAAATTTAGTTCATAATGAAACTCAAAGAGGTAACACGATAAACAAAGAAGACTTAGCAGCATCATTCCAAACCGTTGCCATAGACGAACTTACAAGAAAATTAAGCTTAGCTTTAAAGAAAGTTAATGTAAACCAAGTAATAATTGCTGGTGGAGTTTCCGCTAACCAATATTTACGAAAAGAAGTTGCTAAATTACTAGAAAACGCCAATATTAAACTCCTAGTGCCAAGCATGATATATTGTACCGATAATGGTGCCATGATTGGCGCTGCAGCTTATCCATTATATTTAAAAAAACAATTTACTACATTTGATTTAAATGCTACTCCTAACGCAAAATTATACTAATTAAGTAAAACTTATTGTAAAAAAATCTACTTTAAGATATAATTAATACATAGTACGGAGGTAATCATGAACGATATAAAAAAACATTCTATTTTATATATATCAATTGCAATCATTGTTATAAGCATTACATTCATAGTATCTTATGCCTACATGACAGCCACTGTAACCGGTAATGAAGATGCTAACAACACTAAAGTATCCACAGGTACTTTGGAACTATCATTTACAACCAGTTCTTATATAAAAGAAAATGATATGCCACTAATTAATGCTACTGATGTAGCTAAAAATGCCGTTCATACCGATTTTAGTATATCTCATACCGAAAATTCAAATGTAGTAACTGAGTATAATTTATATCTAACCGAGCTAACCATTAGCGACAATTTCAAATCAAAGTATTTTAAATGGGAACTACTAAAAAATGGTACAACATTATATAGTGGAAACTTTACTAACGCCACAACCGGAGAAGACTATTTATTAACAGCCACTCCTCAAACTCTAGAAGTGAGCAAAACCGATAGTTATATTCTAAGAGTATGGTTAGAAAATGATGAAACAGTCAATCAATTGGATTTAACAAACGGCTCATTTAGTGGAAAAGTAAAACTAATAGCAAAATCAGGAGAGTAAAAACTCCTTTTTATTTTAAAAAACAAGAGGTGATTATATGCAAAAAATTGGCTTAGCCTTAGAAGGTGGTGGCCTAAAAGGTTCATACCAAATTGGAGCCTATTATGCCTTTAAAGATTGTCATATTAAAATATCAGGTATTGTTGGAACATCCATAGGAGCCTTTAATGCCGCTGCTATCGCTTGTGGTAACGAAGCTAAACTACTAGAATTCTGGCAACAAATAAAACCTGGTGAAATTCTTGGAATAAATAAAGAAGTAATAAAATACTTTAATGGTGAAAAACTAAGCTTAAGTTTTTTAAAAGGCCTTAAATCTACAACCATGTCTATTCTTAAAAATCATGGCATAGATACAAGTGAAATGCGCAAAATAGGGCAAACTTTAGTAAATCCCGAAAAACTTCGTTCTAGTCCTATGGACTTTGGCCTAACAACAGTAAAATTTAGAAAACTAACTCCCGTATATATGTACAAAGAAGAAATCAGCGATGACAAGCTAATCGACTCCATTATTGCTAGCTGTTACCTACCAGTATTTCGTCTTGACCCCGTAATTGACAATCACATATATATTGATGGTGGCTTTTATGACAATTGTCCTAGTTGCATGTTAGTTGAAAAAAACTACGATATAGTTTATGAAATCAGAATTAATGGCATTGGTTTTAACCGGCCTCATTTAGATACCAAAACTAAAATAATTACCATATCTCCATCCCGCGACCTTTGTTCAATTTTTGAGATGAACAGTAGCAACATATCAGAAAACATTTTAATGGGCTATTACGATACAATAAGATACCTAAAAAACTATGACGGCTGCAAATATGTCTTTAAAAAACTACCAGACTTTCTTATCAAACGCTTACTAAGAAAAGTCTCTAATAAAGAACTAAAAAGAATAAAATCATTCTTTAATGTTAAAACCAAACGTGAAGCTATAGTTTATTCCCTAGAATACGTTTTAGAAAAAGAACACATTAACTACTACCATATCTACAATGTCATAAAAGTTATTCATGTAATTAATCATAAATATGAAAATGAAAATTTTGTCTACCAATTCATAAATAAGTTGAGAATTTTCTAGAATTATAATATAATAATAAAGATTTGAGGTGTTACATATGGGAAGAGCATATGAAGTAAGAAAAGCAAGTATTCAAAAAACAGGAGCCGCAAGAGGTAAAATCTATACTAACTTTGCCAAAGAAATATACCTAGCCGCTAAAGGCAACCCTGATTTAGATACTAATATAAAATTAAAAAGAATAGTTGAAAAAGCTAAAAAACAAGAAGTACCAAGCGATATCATTAAACGTGCTATCGATAAAGCTAAAGGTGCTGGCCAAGAAGATTACCAAACTATAATGTATGAAGGTTTCGGACCTGGGGCATCAACTTTAATAATTAAAACCTTAACTGATAACGTAAACCGTACAGTTGGTGAAGTTAGAGCCGCTTTCAATAAAGTCCACAAAAGCTTAGGCGTAAATAACTCTGTATCATATAATTATGATTACTTAAACGTTCTATCATTCAAAACTGATAACGAAGAAGAAATCCTAATGAGCCTATTAGATGCTGGTGTTGAACCAATAACTGAAGAATTTGAAAACAATACTATGACTATTGCTGTTAATCCAACTGACCAACATAAATTAAAAGACGTAATCGAATCCATTTTACCAAACGTTGATTATGAAATCGACGAAATAGGTTGGTATCCAAAAGAAGAAGTTGAACTAACTGGTGAAGACAAAGAACTATTCGAACGCTTATATAACTTACTAGATGCTATTGATGATGTTACAGACATCTATCATAATGTTAAGAACTTTTAAGTTCTTTTTTCATGCATTCTTCACAAATCTGCTATAATATAATTACAGAAAAAGGAGTGATTACATTGAAAATATTAATTTGTGATGACGAAGAACTAATAAGAAACGTTATCAAAGAATATTTAACCTTAGAAAATTTTACCATTGATGAAGCTGAGGACGGTCATATTGCCGTATCTAAATGTAAGGAAACCCATTATGACTTAATAATAATGGATATCATGATGCCTCATATGGACGGCTACCAAGCAGTAAGAGAAATCAAAAAAATTGACGATGTCCCTTGTATTATGCTTTCGGCTCGTGGTGAAGAATATGATAAACTAATGGGCTTTGATCTAGGAATAGACGATTACATAACTAAGCCATTCAGCCCTAAAGAACTAGTAGCCCGTGTCAAAGCTATCTTAAAACGCAATAAAAAAGAAACTTCTAAATATGTTTTTGGCACTTTAGTAGTTGACGACTTAGCTCATAGTGTAACTGTAGATAATAACAAAATAAATTTAACCCCTAAAGAATATGAACTTTTAAAATACTTAATCGAAAACAAAAACATCGCCTTAACTAGAGAACAACTCCTAACCAATATCTGGGGGTACGACTTTTACGGCGACGACCGAACCATAGACACCCATATTAAAACTCTAAGAAATAGCTTAGGCAAGTACCGTGATTTAATAACAACCGTTAGAAGTGTAGGTTACAAATTTGAATATCATGAATAAATTTAAAATAAATAATATTTCTAAAAAAACTCTTGTCTATTTAATCTTCTTTTCCGTCTCAATCTTACTTCTTCTATGGACTGTCCAAAATGTTTTCTTACGCATCTTCTATGAAAAATATCAAATGAAATACTTAGTTAACTTAGCTAAAGAAGTCCACAACTTCGATAATAATGCCAATATATTTAATCAATTAGAAAAATTGGAAATTGATAACGACATTTGTTTAGAATACATCGATAATCGTGGTAACACTTACTTTTACAACAACAAAATATCGTCGTGCCTTCTAGGTAAAGAATCATCTATCGAAAAGTATATTCTTGAGATAAAACAAAGTAATGAAGATTTAAAAGCCATAAAACTAATAAATCCAAGAAATAACACTGAGTCTTTATTATATGGAGTTAAAGTAAATAAAGGATATGTTTTCTTATTTAGTGCCTTAGAAGATATAGGTACAACAACATCCCTATTACGTGGTCAATTAATCTATATAACCATTTTAGCCATAGTTCTAGCCATTATTTTAGCAACCTTTTTATCACGCAAAATTGCTCGCCCTATTGTCAACATCACTGATAAAGCTAAAGAACTAGCGCGTGGCAACTACGACGTACACTTTGACGAATCTTCTGGACTTGCTGAAATCGACGAACTATCTAAAACCCTAAACTACATGGAAAAAGAAGTTTCTAAAACTGACGAGTATCGCCGTGACTTAATGGCTAACGTATCTCATGATTTAAAAACACCATTAACTATGATTAAAGCCTATGCCGAAATGATACGCGATATTACGTACAAAGACACCGAAAAACGAACTCGTGATTTAAATATCATTATTGACGAAACTGATCGTTTAAATGTCTTAGTTAACGACATTCTAGAACTAAGCAAACTACAAACCGCCCAAGAAGAAATGAATATCGAAAATCTAGACCTTGTCGAATTAACCAATGAAGTATTAAAAAGATATGAAATAATCAAAGAAACAGAAAACTACAAAATAATTCTTAATGCCCCACCAAAAGCCCCAGTTAAAGCTGATAAAAAACGTCTTAGCCAAGTAATGTATAATCTTATCAACAATGCCATAAACTACACCGGCGACGACTTAACTGTCAACATAAACATAATCGATAAAAAAAGCCACTACTTAGTTGAAATTCAAGATACCGGCAAGGGAATAGATAAAGAAGATATCGAAAGCATCTGGGATAAATATTACAAAAAAGAAAAAAATCACAAACGTAATGTAGTTGGAACAGGTCTCGGTCTATCCATAGTTAAAAATATCTTAGAAAATCATAAATTTACTTATGGTGTCAAAAGTATTAAGAACAAAGGCACAACTTTCTACTTTGAAATACCAAAACGTAAAGAACAAAAAAATTTCACTATCACTTCACATAATCTTCATAATTAAATAGTATGATGTAATCATGAAAGGAAAAGGTGATGTGTAATAACCAATAAAAAATACGACTAAAGATGTATTAAATTGCTAAAAACAAAGTTTTATAACTTTATAAATTAGACGTATAAATAAAATATAGGTTAAGAACTAGCCAAATTAACGCTTGTGGACATCTAGTGATAATTATGTAGGTGGAAGAAGCAAGAAGTCTTAAAAGACAGTTCAGTTATTATATATAAACCCTATACAATTAAGATAACATATAAACTCAAACTCACACTTTTGAAGAGGATAACAACCTCTTCTTTTTTGTATCTTTTCTAAAATTAGATTTACTAACTATAGAATTTTTGATATTATTAATGAAGGTGATGATAATGTTAAAAAAATATTTAATCGTATTCTTAGTATCTATGGTTCCTTTAATCGAACTTCGTGGAGCCATACCATATGCCGTTGGATTTAATTTACCACTAATTCCTTCCTACATTGTTGCAATAATAGGAAATATGCTTCCTGTACCATTTATCTTTCTTTTTGCTAGAAGAATTTTAGTTTGGGGCAGTGACAAAAAATATATCGGTAAGTTCTTTACTTGGTGTTTAAAAAAAGGAGAGAAGGGGGGCAAAAAGTTAGAAAGTGCCGCCGGCAAAGGCCTTTATTGGGCACTATTCCTTTTCGTAGGTATCCCTCTTCCCGGAACTGGGGCCTGGACTGGAACTTTAGCGGCATCTCTTCTTGATATGGACTTCAAAAAAAGTGTCTTATCCATTATGGGTGGCGTTATCCTAGCTGGTCTTATCATGGGTATCCTATCTCTTGGCCTTTTCAAAGGAATTCTTGGATGAAAACAATATATTTAATAAGTGCCAGTAACACTTTAAAAAATGCTTACAACATTTTAGACAATACCGAATATGAACCAAAGTATGAAATACTATCTTGTAGCGGTGAACAACTAGCCAGTTCTTTATCATATAAATCTATATTTAAAGACTTGGATAAGATTTATTCTTCTAGTTACATCAGTGCTCTTCAAACTACTAAGTACATCGCTAGAAATAATAATATGAAAATCAACGTTACATCTTCCTTAGACGAACACATAAGAGGACACCTTGGTTCTTTAACATTAAAAGAAGCTATGGAACAAGAATTAAACGATTTTGATTTTAAACTTCGTTATGGTGAATCTCTAAATGAAACTAAACTAAGATTAACAGACTTTCTTAAAAAAGTTCTAGCTGAAAAAGACGAAAAAGTAGCCTTAGTCAGCCATAACAATGCCATATTCTGCTTACTTCTAAACTGGTGTGAACTAGGATACAATTATGAACAAGAACCAATTCTATCATTTAACGATGAGATAATACATGATGGCATCATAAATAACCCCGAAGTTTTTGAACTAAAATTCGACGATAATAATAATATAATTTCCATAAAAACTATTGAAAGTACTAAAGATAACTAGTACTTTCTTTTTTTCTTCGTTTTATCTTCACCAAATATCCACAATAAAAAAATAATAATAGCTCTATTATCAATTACAACGAAAATGTTATTATTGTAAGCACAGGAAGAACATCAATTTCTAATATCGAAGTAACTAAAACAGGAGATTCATCTTCATTTGATATACCGTTACCATTATCTTACTTCTCTAAATAATTAAGAGCCAACTAACTCAAATATTGATTTTAATGGTTACAAACTTTACATAAATAATGTTGCTATAAACTAAACTATTAATTAAACGTTAGCAGTTTTTTTCTATCCATATTCAAAATATGTTAGAATATTATTAATGTAAATTTACTAAAAATTATTTTTCAAGAAAGGAACAAAGAATATGAAAAGATGCAAATGGTGCAACGAAACCAACCCTAAATACGTAAAATACCATGATACCGAGTGGGGCATTCCTAATTTTAACGACCACTATCTTTTTGAAATGCTTATCTTAGAAAGTTACCAAGCTGGCTTATCCTGGGAATGTGTTCTAAACAAACGTGACGCTTTCCGTAAGGCCTATGATAATTTTGACTTAGACAAAGTTATTACCTACAACAATACCAAATATAACGAACTAATAAATAACCCCAATATAATTCGTAATAAACTTAAAATAAAAGCTAGCATCAACAATGCTAAAATCTTTAAAGAAATCATAAATGAATACAACACTTTCTATGACTATCTAAAAACATTTACTAACGGCCAGATATTTTATGAAACCAGCCAAACCACATCACCATTATCAGATGC
>CALBBI010000067.1:0-3006 GCA_937926935.1 uncultured Bacillota bacterium | reverse complement strand
TAACTTATAAATCACATATTTAGTATTCATATCTAAATTATAATACTTAGTATTATAAACTTGTTTGCCGTCATTACCCATATGTTCAATTTTTGCACACGTGCTATCTTCATCCAGCTCTTCATCTTTATAAATATTATTAATATGTCTTACAATCCCACTTCTATCAATATTAAAAAGTGTTGATAATGCATCGGCATTTAACCAAACATTATCCTCTTTTAAAACAACTTCTACTTTTGAATTTTCTTCTTTATCTTCATAAAATATAATATTATTTTCATTTTCAATTAATTTATTATCCATATTTTATCCTCTTTTTAAAAATATTTTTAGTTAATATATGTTTCCATATACCACTTATTAAAGCACCATATGCATTTTATATTCAGACAACTTTTTTAATTATTATTGCAAAATACAAAGCACTTATTTTTCAAGGTCTTTTCGATATAACACGGAAACGCACTCCACATGATTAGTATAACTAAACATATCTAATCCCGTAATATACTTTAGACTATATCCATCTAGTAGCTTCAAATCTCTAGCTAACGTTATCGGATCACATGATATATAAATTATCTCTTTAGGTTCTAACTTCATCATAACTTCAATAGTCTTTTTATCTAAACCACTACGTGGTGGATCTGTAATAATAACATCAATTTTATCTTCAATCCTAGAAATAACTTTACTAACATCTCCACAATAATACTTAACATTAGAAATATTATTTAACTTAGCATTATCCCAAGCATTCTTTATAGCATTAGAAACAATCTCTATTCCATAAACCATTTTCTCATTCTTAGCAACACTTAGCCCCAAAGTTCCAACCCCACAATAAAGATCCAACACATTACTATCTTTTAATATATACTTATCTAACAAATCAAGCATCTTTGCACAAACCCCAAGATTAACTTGAAAGAAAGAATTATAACTAACATTATATTTGTAGCCATTAACAATCTCGGTAATATAATAATTACCCCTTAATACCTTATCATTTAACACTATTCCTACGACATTTAATGGTATCTCAGGTATCACAATATTATCATTTGTTTTTATATATATTAATAACTCATTAGAATCATTACACCTAATACTAACACTACCATCTTTAATTTTAAAATCTTTTAAGCACTTTAAAAATTCATTAATTACAGGCATAGCAATATTACACTTTGTTATTTCAACTAACTCATTAGTACTTGCTTGATAATACCCTATTTTATAATTCTTAATATGTAAACTTATCTTATTACGATACTCTATATTATTAGAAGTAACTATAGGAATATCTAAATCTAAGTTGCCAAACTTCTTTAAAATATGTTCTAACTTTTCTTTCTTATACTTAATTGTTTCTAAGTAATCAAGGGTTGCTAACTTACAACCACCACACTTACTGGCATACTTACACATACTATCTACTCTTAAACTAGAATATTTAATAAACCTCTTAATCTTACCCATTAAGATATTCTTTCGTTCTTTTATAATTTCTGCCTTAACTATATCCCCAGGCATAGCATTTTCCACAAACACTACTTTAGAGTTAATATATCCTACTCCAAAAGCTTGATCATTTAATCTTTCAATAACTACTTCATATTCCATAACAATACCTCAATAATAAAATTAAAAATTATTTCTTGGTCGTTGCCTCCCAAGTTTACCACTTCATAGATAGTACCATTCATTTCAAGGCTTAAATTTTGCCAGTCGCTACCGTACTCCTATTTAATCTTTTTTTAAAAGCTGTTTTAATTATACACAAGACACATACGTACGTCAATAACTTTGATAACAATAATTTCTTCTTTTTTCATGGTTTAAACTCCGAGTTCCTGGTCATACTAAAAATGGTGAATTATATGAAACTTAGTGCAAAGTTAAAATTAAAATTTCAAAATAGTAGTGATTTAATTATTAAAACAATTAACAATACCGATATTATCTTTTTAGAATCTTTATGTAGTAGTGATAAAATAAATGAATATATCTTAAAAACTTTAACTCTTAATCAAGAAAAGAAATTAAATGCTAGTTTAATTGCTGGACCAAACATTAAAGAAGTTATAAATATTGAAGATGCCACTACTTATCTACTTAATGGTTTTACCTTAGTATCTAAAGATAAAACTTACGCCGTTGAAACTAAAGGTGATTTAGTAAGAAGTGTAGAATCTCCTACAACTGAACCTGATATCCACGGACCCAAAGACTCTTTCAACGAATCCATTCAAACTAACCTTGGTCTAATCAAAAGACGTATCAAGTCTCCCGCCCTAATCAATGACGACATCAACGTTGGTAAGATAACCAAAACCAAAGTCAGTATTTTATACCTTGAAAACATTGCTGAAAAACAAATCGTTAACCAAGTAAAAGATAAACTAAACGCCATAAACATCGACGGTATCCTAGATATGGGCAATCTCAAGCAACTTCTTTGTGGTGAAAATCGTAGTATCTTTCCCACTGCTCAACTAACCGAAAGACCCGATCGTGCCGCATCATCCTTACTAGAAGGTAAAATTGTTCTAATCTGTGATGCTTCTGCTTTTGCTCTAATAATTCCTTCTTTCTTTGCTGACTTTATCAACCCCAATGTTGATTCTTACGCTAAAAATATTAACGTTAACTTTATCAAAGTACTAAGATTTTTATGTCTTCTAATTACAATCTTTCTTCCGGCTTTCTACCTAGCTCTAATCAATTTCAATCAATCTTCCATACCCTTAAGTCTCTTAGTAAGTTTTGCCATGCAACATGATTCCGTCCCTTTTCCCGCTTTCGCTGAATGTATCTTTGTATTAATTGTCTGTGCCATTTTACGCGAAAGTGACGCTAGATTTCCTACCTCTTACGGATCTTCCATTTCCATTGTTGGAGCCCTAGTTTTAGGTGAAGCCGCAGTCAGAGCTGGCATTGTTTCCACTATTATGATTATCATGATTGCTATTACTTATATAACTAGTATGGTCTTTACGG
>CALBBI010000066.1:0-7060 GCA_937926935.1 uncultured Bacillota bacterium | reverse complement strand
TAGAGGATATCTTACTTAGTAGTAAAAATACCCCCCCCATTTTGTTTATTTTGTGCAAATAGTAATTTTCTACTTAACATAAAATATCCTTCTTTCTATATGTGAGCTATCATTCATATTTTATAAACCAAGTATATCAAAAAATATCGTATTTGTGAATATCAATTTAGTTATAAAAATTTCTATAAAAGAAAAATAGGGCTCCATCTAATCGACAGTGCCCATGCAAAAGTATAAATACTTTTTCCTCGCATAATCATAATAACATACAAAAATGACTATGTCAAACTATTTTATCAATTTCCATGTCATAATATTTTTTTATTATTTTATCAAAGTATAAATAAATTGATTTTAATAGTTCATTATTATTATAGTAATCTTTATGTAAAATTATTCTTTCATAAAATAATTTATTTATATCTTTAGTAACATTTAACTTAATTCCTATACTAGTTACAATTTCATTAAACATATATAGGGTATATGTTATTTGCCTGATTCTAGAATTACTTAATTTATTATCTCTAGTTTCTTTTTTAATATTGCAATTGTTCAAATAATTAATTACTTTATAATCTGCAGTATAATTTTGGTCTTTCTTGTCTAAGTAACATAAAATACAAGTATTATGAGCAACCGCATTTCTTAGTTTAACAATTTCTCTAAAAATAAACACATTTTTACTTTCATTTTTTAAATCATATTCTTTAGAGAAAAACTCATAAAAATTAACCAGTTCGCCAAAAGTTATTATTTCTAGGAATTCCCATATTGGAATATTTTCAAGCTTTTTATCTTTATCAATATCATACTTGGCAAAAATCTTTTGGTAATATTCGCTTCCTACTTTTTTAAAAATACTATTATGAAGTTTTTTAGGAAAAGTTTCATCATTAAAATCTTTTTCTAAATACAAATTTACAACTCTGTAACCATTCTCTTCATCTATATTTTCCATTAAATTTAAAATTCTTATTTTTAAATAATGTTCAATATCAATTATCATTTTAAATAACAATAGTCTAACTCTATAATCAATGATAGATAAATCTTTTAAATAAGCAAAATCTAAGTCAATATACTTATCGACAAATTCTCCTTCAATCAAATATCTTTCAAAATTGTTTTTGTATGAGGCCAAATTATAATAATTATTGTTTTCTCTTAAATACTTTTCAGCATCTTCTTCGGAAATTTTTTCAAATTTAATATTCTTCTGCTCCAAATGTTTAATCATTTCTGAAACTTTTAGCATTGGTTTTAATAATATATTATTTTCTTCTATGATCATAGTTTTCTCCTAACAATTTCAAATATTATATCATACAAAAAGCAGTTAGTTTACTTTTTTAAAACAAAAATCGCATTTTTAGTAAATTAAATAAATATTTTAATGTCCTACAGTTATTAATCTATATATGTTATTCTAGCGTAGCCATTGCCTTTTTTAGCACAGTTTTCGGTTGGTGTTTCTTCAGTACATGTGGTTGATATTGTTTTAGTACTTTCTTCACTAGATTCTTCGCAGTTGTAACAGTACATCGCTTTATTGCTTAATAGAGAGTTTCCTATATAGCCGGAACCGCCGCCTGAGCCATTATGGGCACTTGCGCCACCGCCATAAAAACCACCACCACCACCAGATGATCCAACTTTTCCTCCGTCTCCCCCTTGACCAAATTTGCCATCAGCGCCACGCATAGTGCCAGCAGTTCCAGCTGAGACTTGAGTTCCGCCACCGCCAGGTAATTTGCTTGCGTAATATACAGACATATAACCATCAACACCTTTATACCCGCCAGCATGACCACCATTAGCTGCATAATCAATGTCTTTCCAAGAGTAAGATCCCCCGCCACCGCCAGATACAATTAAAATATCATTAATGTTGTCTTGCAGCGTTGATAGTAATCCTGATACCAACGCAATATGAGTGGCGCCACCGCCTGTTCCAGCATTATCATTGCCTAAATTAGGTGATATTGAAGTACCACCGCCATTATAGCCACCAGGGCATTCAATTCCAAACGAAGGATTCGAATCATATAAAGTACATCCTGCTCCAGAACCACCAACATTTAAATAAATCATTTTATTTTTATCTAGCTTAACTATTCCAATGGAGTAACCTCCATATCCACCATACATGTTGTTTTTTCCATTCATAAGGGTATCTCCACCTTGTGCTCCCCATGTTTCTATTTTATATGTTCCAGTTTTTGGCACAGTAAATACTTGCTCAGCTCCAGTATAATCAAAGTCATATTCAGTCTTAAAAACAAAATAAATACTACACTTAATCTTCTTTGTAGCATTCCTTATATTAATGCCCCACTCTTCATTATCCCAAGTAGCTGATGCACCATTATCACAGATTATTTTATCAACAATATAGCCATCATTCTTACCTGGTATTTCAGTTTGATACTCACCATCAAAATAGCTAGCAATATATTCATTACTAACTTCGTCGGTGGTTTTAGATTCAGTTTTTTTATTAAATTTAAGGCTTATTACTAAGATTAGTATTACTAAAATCAAAGTTGTACCATAGAAAGATATTTTACTTAGTAGTAAAAATACCCCCCCCATTTTGTTTATTTTGTGTAAATAGCATTTTTCTACTTAACATAAAATATCCCTACTTTCTTATACTCATGAGTATACCACAAAAAATCGTATTAGTGCATAAAAAATAGAAAAGTATTACTTTTCTAATCAATCTCTTTAGCTATCGAACGAAGGCGTTTTCTTATTAAATAAATAAGTTCTTCAGCTTCATTCATAGTATTAAGTAAGTTTATGGCGTCTTGAAGTTTAACTTTATTAGAGACATTCTTCTCTACTTTATTAGCTTCTTCATAGTAATCAAAATTAGGAATAGGATTTAATCTAACATACTCTTTAATAAAGGTTTCTATATTCTTTAGTGTATAGGCTTTTAAATCATATTCATCCATTAATCTAACACCATAATAAGCTCCAATATAATTTCTAAAAACATCTTCTTTAGTCATTTTGATACTCCTTACATTTTTCTTTTAATAAGCACTCACTACATAGGGGCTTCTTAGCTTTACATATATAACGCCCAAATAATACTAGTTGGTGGTGAGTTCTACTCCATTTATCTTTAGGAACTTTTTTCATTAGTTTCTTTTCAATGGTATAAACATCGTCTTTAGACTTAGCTAGTCCTAGTCTTTTGCTAACTCTATCAACATGGGTATCAACGGCAATGGCTGGAACATTATAGATATTAGATAAAACAACGTTGCAGGTTTTTCTACCTACTCCAGGAAGACTTTCTAAGTATTTTCTATCATTAGGGACAGTACCATTATAATCTTTAACTAATCTAATAGCTATTTCTTTTATATATAAAGACTTTCTAGTAAAGGTGCCAACTGGTTTAATTATCTTTTTAATATCTTCAATATTTGCTGTTGCTAAAGAAAATATATCGTACTTAGAAAATAACTTTTTAGTAACCATATTTACCCTCGCATCAGTACATTGCGCCGATAACACAGTAGCAATTAATAATTCATAATCTTTATGATACTCTAATTCACATCTTGGATTAGGTATCATGACATCTAATTTTTCTAATATATTATTCATCATCATCTAACCAATTATAATCAAATAATTCTTCCTCTTGAGTTTTTTCTTTTTTATCTTTAGGTAGGAGATTGTCCTCATTTCTTAAATGTTTATTAACATCGTCCATTGATTTAAAGCCTTTTTTCTGCCATTCATAGATTATTTTATCGATGTACCTAAAGTTTCTAACGCCATTATAGATAGCTTCTTTTAAGGCTCCTTTTATAAGAGCTTCAGGTGTTCCGGTTTTCAACCAGCCATTGATAAGTTCAAATTCACTGGGAGATAGAGGACGGCCAAATTCGGTTTCGAAGGTTTCAAAGATATCAGCTTGTTCTTTTTTAGTTTCGACTTCATTTAAGCTAGTTAAGACTTTTTCATAAAGATTTTGTAAGGATATAGACTCATTTATACGTCCTTCTTGGTCTGTTGAGGTAGTAATACTAACTAAGTTATGCATGGTAAGATTAGAGAATGCTTTTAAGATAGCTTCTTCATTAATATTAAAAAGCTTCTTTATTTCATCAACATTTAAACTACTATTCTTATGATTATCTAGATATACTAAGATAAGGAATTCGTTTAAAGACATATTTTTATCTAAAGCACGTACTAAAGAGGAATTAATAATAAATTTCTCGTCGGTTAAAAGGGTTAAGTATTTATTCATTATGGTACCTCCATTTATTACTTTGAAGATATTTAACTAGGTCTTCGTTAGTATTTTTTAGTTTATTATTTAAGATAAGGTTGATTAAAGTATCAATTATGTCTTTTAGTTGATTTTTATTAATACTTAGAATATTTTCAATCTCGGTAGTAGTTATTTCTAAGTCTTTACGGCTTTTAATAGGAAGAGTTTCGTACTTTTTAGCCACTTGAATTCTTGTTTTACCCAGGATAATACCCGCTACTGAAGAAAGATAAAGTCCTTCATTAAATAATATATAGTTATCTATTTTACCATATTTAACGATTTTTTTGATTTTTTCGATGTTATTTTTTTCTGTTTTTGTAAATGGATAGTTATCGCTTACCTCGATTTGGGCATACATACCGGCTAGATCGTCAACTAAAACTAGTTTTTTTACGTTTATTTCTAACATACTAAGTAAGTCTAGTTTCTTTAGAAGATTAATACCTTTAATAACGTATTTACTAGCTAGGATTTTATCTAATTCACTTCTTTTTCTTTGATAAGATAAAGTATTAATTAGTTTTTTATTTCTTTTTATGGCACTTAAAAGTTCTTTATCTAAAGAAAAGTTTAGAGTTATGGCAAATCTTATGGCTCTTAGGATACGTAGAGGGTCTTCTTTTAATTTGTTATCGACATTACCAACACATTTGATTTTCTTATTTTGAATATCATTGATACCACCAAGTAAGTCGATAATCTCTCCCTTCTTATTCATAATAATGGTATTCATAGTAAAATCACGACGTTCGATATCTAGTAAGAGATTTGATGTATACTCTATTTTAGTAGGGCGTCTATTGGTGTATTCTAATTCTCTACGATATGTTGTAATATCAAAGTTATAATTATTAAAAGTTAATTTATACGAACCATAGTTGATGTTAGAAACATTGCCAATAAATATTTTAGCGATGTCTTTAGGTAAGGCGTTAGTACAGATATCAATATCATAACTTTTAATACCTAGCAAGTAATCTCTAACATAACCCCCAACAATATAAGCTTCAAAACCACATTTTTCAATTTTATTTAATATTTCATATATATTTTTATCCATATAATTCTACTTTCATTTATTTATAATTATTTGCAGTATCATTATATCAAACCGAAAATCATTTGACAATATAGCATATCTATGGTAATATTTTAAGAGATACGAAACAAAAGGAGGATAACTATGGCAAAAAAAGTAACTACTAAAAAACCTTTATCAGTAAATTTAAGAAGTCATGCTCTTAATGCTACTAAATCTTTTCAAAAACCAAATAAAGTAACAGTTACCATTAATGGTGAAAAAATTGTTACTTCAGCAAGAGAAGCAAGAAGTATGAAAAAAGCCGCTAATAAATAGTTAGCGACTTCTTTTTTTATTTAATTTTTTAACATATCTAGCGATAGTAAGGTTTAGAATATCATAGGGGTATTCACTATTAATTAAAGTTATTTTAGAATCAATATCTTTAAGGCTAGCATAGTTCTTACTATTTAAGGAAGATTTATTAACAGTGTATATAAATTTAGTGCTTTCAATGTTAGGCATTAAATCAATTACTTTATTAATGTATTCAGGATATGATTCCTTAGTATCGTCATAGATTAGAACGGGTACTCTAGTGCCATTTAAGTAACAATAGGTCTCATTAGTATCTTTATCATAACTTACGATACAAGGGATTTTTTTATAATAAAATGTGGCTAGAATATCTAAGGCTCTGCTATATAAAGTTAGAGCGTTAGTATAATCAGCTTGGTAATCGTCATTTAATAATAATTGATTTACAATAACATTGTAATAGTATTTCATATTTTTCCTTCTTTCGTGAAGTTTATTCTAACACAGATATTTGTGATTTGCAAACTAAATTAAGAGTCAAAAGAAAACACTGGAATATCCAGTGTTAGGTATCTAAATGGTCGAGAAGACAGGATTCGAACCTGCGACCCCTTGGTCCCAAACCAAGTGCACTACCAAGCTGTGCTACTTCTCGATATCATGTACTGCGTCAGTACATGAATAATCTTATCATAATTTTAGGGTTTTGTGAACCCTTTTTTGTTAATTTTTTAACATTTTTCGTCGCAAATATCGCCTAATTTATTAAATCCTTCTTGATATTTACTGATAAGTTCGTTATTTTGAGTTTCGGTTAATGCTACATATGGGTCTTTTTGACTATCAACAGTGCCTTCAACAAAATCTACTACTTCCCCATTTTTAACAAAAACAACGGTTGGAGCGTATAATCTTTTTTCTCCCGTTTTAATAGTTTTACCTTTCTTATCAGTTACAGTATAATTTTCTAAGGAACTATCTAATTTTTCTAATAATTGATAATAAAAGTCAGTACCTTTTTTAGTTTCTAATTCATTGTTATCATTAACAGTAATGGTACTTCTAATATCTTTAATATTATAATAATATATTTTATCAGTTGAGTATGATAATGATACTTCGTCTAAGATAGAGACCATATTACGGCACCAAGGGCAAGTTGGAAAGCCAAAATAGATAACGCCAGTTTGGCCATTTAAAATATCTCGGATTTCTGTTTCGGTAGCATAATGGAATTTGTTATTATCATTGATGGTTACTTGGGGATAAGTTTTATTACTACTGTTAGTTTTGTCATTTAGAGATACGTATTCATCTTTGAATTTAGCAGCATCACTAACTTCTGGGGTGCTTATTCCTTTCTTATAATTTAGCATTAACACAATTAAGGCCACTGCTATGATTGCTATGATGGC
>CALBBI010000065.1:0-4617 GCA_937926935.1 uncultured Bacillota bacterium | reverse complement strand
CTCCTAATAAAACGATTACCACATTTTCTATTAACTGACTTGTTCCCTCTGTTAATCTTTGAAACTTACTAATCATTTTCATAATTAAATCGCCACCGCCAGTTGTAAAACCCGCTTTATAAATCAAACCATTTCCTACACCAATTATCCCTCCACATAAAATAATGGTAATCAAAATATTTTGAAATTGGAAATGTGGACTTAGAAATGTTGCTAAAGGCTCCACTACCATTATTGCCACCGGATACAATATAGCGCCAACTACACTTCGCATCACCTGCTCTTTATCTAAAGCAAAATAACTAATTATAAGAAGAATAACACTGCTTCCTAAGATAAATACCGATGGTTTTAACCAGAATAGTTCTTTAAAAATAATCGCCAACCCACTAGTACCCCCAATATTAAAATTATTAGGAACCACTAACAAATTATAATTTAATGCTAGCAAAAAAACACCACATAAAAATGAGATAATTCTTTGAACTAAATTTCTCTTTACTATCTCTTTCTTTAAGGTTTCAAATGTCATATCCATAGCAACACCTACTATACTAAGTATACTATATTTTAACTCTTTTGCATATATTTAATCGAGGTGAAAAATTTAAATGAATGGAACATATTATCAAAATCCTACTTTTCCCCAAAATAACAATAACTTTGAAACACCAATAACTAATCAAACTCCTCCAGGAAATATTAGTTCAATGCCTATGGAACAAAGTTACATCGAAAACATCTTACGTTTAAATAAAGGAAAAATGGTTAAAGCATACGTCAGTTTCCCAGACTCAACCGAATGGCGTAATAAAATATTTGCTGGTCGTATCGAAGAAGCTGGCCGCGACCACTTAATAATCAGTAATCCCAATACTGGAGAATGGGACTTAATCTTAATGATTTACTTAAATTATGTTACATTTGATGAGCGTATTAACTACTCTCATGATTATTCGGAAAAGACTTTCTAGAGCGTTATGCTCTTTTTATTTTAAATAATTTATTAACTTTGGTATTTCTAACCCTAAAACTGTTTTCTCCCCATGCCCAGGATAAACATCTATATTTTTGGGATAATTAACCATTTTTTCTAAAGAATTTAGCATATCTTCATAAGAACCAGTTGGTAAATCCATTCTCCCCATTGTTCCTTGAAATATAAAATCTCCGGTAAACATCGCCTTATCGTCTTTAAAATAAAAAGTTAAAGAATCTTTAGTATGACCAGGTGTCTCTATTACTTCAATATTCCAGCCTATATTTGCCAAATCATTTTCTTTAGTAATATTATATTTTTCTTTCATTTTATCTAGTGCACCCACATGATCAAAGTGATGATGCGTAACTAATATTCCTACTACCGGTTTAGTAATATTTTCACTTATTCTAATTGCTTCATCTCCTGGATCAATGATTATACACTCATTATTTTTCTCTACTATATAACAATTTTCTTCTAATTCGCCTACTACTATTCTTTTGATTTTCATAATTAAACAACCAACCTTTCATACCAATAAAATAACCTAAATAAATTAAAAAAGCAATAACCTATATTAATGGTTACTACTTTATTAATAACAATATAACTCTATACCCAATTAACGATATTCCTAAAGAAACAATACCTGTAGCAAGCTGCAAAATAGCTATCTTTAAAATAAAATACCCCCACACTTTCATTTTAGATATTCCAACAACCTCATACATAAAATTATTTTTCTTATCATTCATGTAAATATTAAAAATAGAAAGAAAAAGCAAAATAATAAATACTATTATACATAATACAATAAAAACATTAAGTAAATTAATTATTCCTTCAAAATTAGCCATAGATGCTCTGGAATTAAAAATAACTGTATTTCCTACCATTTCCTTATTCATATTCTTTAAAATACTATTACTTTTTAGCCAATTTTTCAAAGTAAATATCTTTATTAAACTACTATCCTCTTCCCCCAATATCTTATTAAACTGCTCACTATTTACTGAATAAAATCTAAAGTTATAATTATCTTCTTGCTTATTTTTAACAACAAACAAATTTGAGTACTTGCCATAGTTAAAATCTAATGTATCATTAACATTCAAATCTTCACTATAATTAGGAACAACTATTTCATTATTTTTTAAACTATCGTCTTTAATAAAAATATACTCCTGATTATCAATATTAACTAAACATCCCTCTTCAATATTATCAATATCTTTAAAACGCTTAAGAATTTCAAAGTCTTGTTCATTATCGATATAAATATAAGAATTCTTATTTGCATCATTATTTAACCCTATATAATAGCCCTTAAATAAAAGTAAAATAAACATTATAAAATAAATTGAAGTAAATATAATTATATAGTTTTTCGTTGTTTTTTTTCTAAAAAATGATTTCAATATTAACATAATTCACCTTTTAACAATCTACTAGTATTTCTTTTTAAAATATTAGTAACTAACCTTCTATTTACAAACACTATAAATAATAAAAGAACTCCAAAATATACACTAATAAGCATTACTGGTACATCGATACTTATACTATTATAAACAAATTCATACAATAAAGTTCTAACTAATATTTGCAAAACTATGTAGTAAATTACAAAACTAAATATAAAACTTATTCCATAAACTATAATATTTTCCCAAATATCTAAATTTAATATTAGTTTATTATCAAACCCAACCGCACTTTGTATTCCATAAACCTTTAATTTTTCCTTAGTCTTTTTAACTATAAAATTATATATAATATTTATACATACTATTAAAACTATCAAACATATCAAAAGTGGTATATAAATATATATGAATATAGATTGATTATCTAATACAAAATAATTTTCTACATTATATCCAAGTTCAATTAACTTACTTTTAACTTTAGAAATATTATCTAATTTATCAACTAATACCATTAATCCTTCATACTCATAATAATCTGCTATTTCGTTACCTTCATTATCAACACCATAACCAATACCACTATATGGTGAAGCAAGTTTATCATAATCTTTAATATTTACGAAACAAGTATTAATCGAATTAAGTGATTCGTTTTGGTTATAAGTTCCAACAATTTCAAATTGATAATTTTGTTCACCTGATTCTGACTTAATATCTACTTTTTTCCCTATATAATCAGAGCCATTCAATACCTTTGAATAAACAATACCCATATCAAAGTTATCAGCATCGCTACTTAATGCTAAAGAATGGGGATAAAATTTTTTAGGGCATATTATTTTGCCTTCTTCCAAAGTGTTTTCATCATAACTTGATTTAATATTTCGCCCTGAAATTAGTGGGAAAATTTGAATAGAGCCTCTTAAATCGTCTGTATCAAAATCTTTGACTTTAACAATTGAGCCATTCAAATACTTAGTACTTCCTACAAACGCAACATTTTCAATTGAACCAACTTTCAAAATATCATCATTAATATTATCTTCTTTTTGATTTATCGTTAAAGTCCTGTATTCATAATTCTTATTTATAAGATTATTTTTATAGTTAGATATAGTCCAAGTAATCGTCAATCCAAAGAAAGATATAAGAAGTAAAAACATCAGAATAATCATCATTACTATATTTCTTTTTTGTAATATTTTTCTTTTAAAGTACCAACTCATATTTACTTCACCAATTTTCCATTAGTAATTTTAATAATCTTATCGGCATAGCTTTTTATTTCATTACTATGGGAAACAACAATTACACATTTACCTTCTTTGCTTAAATCTTTCAAAATTTGAAATATCATTTTTTCATTATCTTCATCTAAATTTCCCGTTGGTTCATCCGCTAGTATAATCTTAGGATTATTAATTAATGCCCTAGCAATTGCTACTCTTTGCTTCTCACCACCACTTAACTGACTAGGAAAATGATTTTTTCTATCTACTATTCCCACTTTAGTTAAAGCCTCTATTACCATTTCATTTTTCGTTTCTTTACTTAATTCTTTATGAGTAATCAGCGGTAACATTACATTTTCATACACATTTAAATATTCATCTAAATAAAAATCTTGAAACACAAATCCAACATAATCACGACGTATTTTAGATATTTTATTATTATCAAAATCTTTAACCTCTTCGCCATTTATCAAGTAAGTACCACTATCAAAGCTTTCCAATAACCCTAAAATACTTATTAAAGTTGTCTTACCACTACCAGAATGACCCATTATTCCATAAAAATTATTCATTTCAAAAGTATAGGATACATCATTTAAAGCCATAACTTTTTCGTTTTTAACCACATATACTTTTTTTACATTTTTAAGTTCCAACATTATATCAACTCACTTCTACTATAAGTTTAACAATATTTTTCTAAATTCTCAACTCTCATGTAAAACACTAAAATAAATAATTTCAATTTTAGAAAACTATGTTATAATTTATTTAGAATATGAGGTGTTTTTAATGGGACTAATATATGCACTACTCCTAATTTTAATTCTAGCCTGTGTAATAGGCATTATCTATATTATTTATTTTAATAAACTACAAGACTGTAAAGTTAAAATTGATGAAGCGGAAAGTATAATCGACGAAGCTTTAAGAACTAAATATGATACTTTAATTAAAACTACAAATATTA
>CALBBI010000064.1:0-1464 GCA_937926935.1 uncultured Bacillota bacterium | reverse complement strand
TTTACTAAATAAAAATGCCATCCAATGTTTTCATAATTATATATAACAGTATTTTCATTATCAGAAATAATAATTCCTACATGTTGGTTATCTTTATATATTAAGCTCATTTCAAATTGGATATTTTCTTGAATATTAAAAGTATTGATATAATGTTCAATTACATTGTGTAGGGCTTCAATTTCTTCTTCAGTTGGGCTATAAAATTCGTACATGGCTTACTCCTTCGTATTTTTGTATTTATATAAAACGGACGGTCTATGACCCTCACCTTTTTTTACCTTGGTAGTCTTTTCAACTTTGTTAGCAATGATACGGCGAAAAGCAGGGTCTAAAAGTTTTTTATTTAAAATCACTTCATAAACTTGTTGAAGGTCGCCTAGGGTAAAATAAGTTGGCATTAAGTTAAAGGCAATATCAGTATAAGAAACTTTATTTTTAATACGTTCTATTCCGGAATAAATGATTAAAGGATGGTCAAATGCTATCATGTCATTTTCTAAAATGGTAAAATGATATCTATCGGTTGTATTAGGATATAATTCTTTTTTTAGCTTGAACATAAGGTGTTCCGTGTCGTTATCTAGGTCCACGGTTATAATGTCGCCGGCAATATTGTAAGTTAAGTTAAACCAACTAGCATTAGAATTTAAATTGTTATTTAATAAGTCTTTGTCTACTAAGGCTACATAGGATGTTGAGATAACCCGCATTCTAGGGTCTCTATTTAGGGAACCAAAAGTATATAGTTGTTCTAAATAAATGTTATCTAAGTTAGTTTCTTTTTTTAAAATTCTTTTAGGGCATTCTTCTAATGGTTCATTTATTTTTAAAAAGCCCCCAGGTAAACACCATTTGTCTTTGAAAGGAAAATCGGTTCTTTTAACCATTAAGACACTCATATGTTTTTTTGTAGTTTTACGATAATTAGCTTGAGTTTCATTGCTGATACTTAGAACAAGAATATCTGTAGTTAGCGCTAGAGCGTCATATTCTTTAGGATTATAATTTTTTAAAAATTCTTCTTCGGTTTGATATTTCATTATTTACGCCCCATAGATTTCTTATTTAATTCATTGATTTTAATTAACTTTCTAATCATCATATTATCTTGTAGTTCTAAGTAGCTTTTTAAGTGTTCAGGATATGGGTTGTTAGTCATATTTTGACTAATTAAATAGGCAATGCAGTTGTTACGGTCATTTTTAAAGAAAATAGGAATGCTTTTGCCTAGTTCGTCTTTTAAAACAAGGTGTGTTCCTTTAGGTAAGCCGTAGAATTTAGTCATTTCTTCACTAGTTTCATAACGTTTAGTAATATTGTCAATTTGGGTTATGTCAGGGTTATTAAATAGTACCCTTTCCATAGTTTCATAATAAGCATATAATGTATAATTTTTGTTCATAGTGTCCTCCTCGTATAATGTAGTTAAGATATTTTTTAACTACATTTTTAAATTTAGAT
>CALBBI010000063.1:0-29142 GCA_937926935.1 uncultured Bacillota bacterium | reverse complement strand
TTTGACAACTTGTTAATCCCAACAGGTTGTTCATTGTTTTAAATCCAGACTTTTTACAAGTTTCTTTTGCTTTACTTAATACCTTTAAGAAATTTCTCCAGCCTTTATATTCTAAAACTTTTGAAAATTTCCTTTGCATACTAATATTCATTTCAATTTTCTTCATTATTATTACCTCCTTCTTTATTATTCTGTATAAAAAGTTTTTTGTACTTTTATTGTCCAAAATCTAAAGTTTGTTACTTTTTTGGAATTTATTATATATCCAACAGAAATTATAGCATCTAAATTGTAAAATTCAACATTTCTGGTTTTCTCTTATTGAACTAATTCCATTTTGGAATAAGTTGAATCTTTATCTAGTTCATTTTCATTATATATTTATCTTTTATATAACAATAAGCCATGATTACCATTATTTGATTTAATAATCTCGGTACTATTAAAAGGATTTCTTTTAGCTAAAGACTCTGTATTATAAAGATAAGATATAATTGTTCCTTGGTTATTTAAATTAATTCTATCTAAAGTTTGTTGAAAGGTTTTATATTCAAGATAGTAAATGATATTAGAAAGATTAACTAAATCATAAGAGTCTTGAAGTGGCATAGTACTTATATCTCCGGTTAGATAATTAATTTTGGCAGGTTTAAGTTTACTTTGTAGTTCTTGATAGTTATTGTTTTGCAGGTATGGATTATAAAATATCATTTGGTTAGATGAGGCTTGTTCACTAGAAAAAAGTAAAGAGTCATATAAATCGCTTAAGTCAAAGTAATTTAATAAACCATCCCAAAATTCTTTGGTTTCATTATCTAAATATGGTCTAACTTTGTAATATAAATCAAAGGCTTCTTCTTCGTTAATGTTTTCGTTACAAATAAAGTTTAAATAATCTTTTTTTGATAAGGCCATGACGGCAGCCATTTTAAGTTTTAAAAAATATTTGGGAAAAGTACTTATATCAAAGGCATCAATATTAAAAGAATTAACTAAAATACTATTTAATATTTGGTCGCCAGAGGCAATAACACTAAGCATTTTCTTTTTATTTTTTAAGTATTCTATGTAATCACAAATTCTTTCATTAGATGTTCGATAGATAACTGAGGTATTGTGAAAAGCTTTTCTATTAGAAGTATTTTGATAATTTCTAGATACAATGTTTTGGGCAATTTCTAAATCTGACATGGCATGTCCTTCTTTCTTAGAAGCTATTATATCACAATACTCATAATTCTTGATTAATAATCCATTTAATATCTTCAATAGCTTTATCAATATTAAAGATACCATTACCTACAGGATAATAAACGGGATAGACTTTATACTTAGTTTTATTAATATCTAATTCATAGGGTGTTTTACGAGATTGAGTTACAGATATTTTGGTATTTAAAATTATGGAACTTACTTGGTTACCAAAGGTAATGATTATTTTAGGTTTGACGATGTCTATTTCTTTTAAAAGCAAATCAAGGTACTTATTTAATACTTCGTCGCTTAATGGTCTGGCATCTACTTGAGTGCATTTTCCAAGATTAGTAATAAATACTTTTTTCTGTTCTAATTCATCATAGACGTAATCACAGAAAGCATAGTCCCAGTCTTTAGGCTTTTTATTCATTATTTGTTGATAAGTATCTTTCGTAAGAAGATTAACATTATAAAATAGTTTCCAAATATTTTTGGTACCTAGCCATGGTGATTTGCGACCATGCCAAGTTTTAACACTAGCAATGTTTTTACCGGTAGGATTCATGAAGACGAAACAAATATCAGGATTGGTTGTGCAGCCACCATTGTAAATAGAATCTAACTCTTGGGCGCCATATTTTTGTTGCATTTTATCATATTCTCGGTTTAAATCTTCTAATTTCATGGGCTTACTCCTTAGTTTTAATTACTTGGTTATGGTCTTATGTAAATATATTCTTTTACTAAAACCACCTTTTTTAGCTTTTTTCTCTTCTTTAATTCTTGTAACTTCGGTTAAATCACTACCTTGAGAACAAGAAATGGCATCTAGGACTTCTAGAACATCCGCAAGTTCTTCTAATATTTCTTTCTTAGTTTTAGCCTTTTTTACTTCATTGGTTTCTTCTTGTAATTTATTTAATAAAGCCTCTTGATATTCTTCGATTGACAGAATGCTGGTAAATGCCTCTTCATTGTCGTTAGCAATGATATTTGGGATATTGTCTCGAACTAATTTATTATATATTTTTTCCATGGTTCCTCCTTTGCTTTTTGCTTGAAAATAGTATAACATATGTTTGCTCAAAGTTCTACTAAAATAAATATTTTATTGAAAAAATCAATGCAGTTAACATTGATTAATTTACTTTACCAAAATGATTAAAAGGAAATATTATAAAGTTAGTATTACCTACAATATTGTCTTTTTTGACTGGGCCAAAGTATCTACTATCTAGGGAGTCTTCCCTATTATCACCCATAACAAAGTATTCATCATCGCCTAAAGTAATTTCAGGAAAATCTTCAGTTTTACCTTTGCCATAGACCTTGGCTTCTCCATTATTAATATAGACAACTCCACTAACACATTTGATTTTGTCGTTTGGCATACCATAAATTCTTTTTATTAGTTTATCATTGTTATAATTTACAACTACGATATCATAACGATTTACTTTGCTAAGTTTATTTAAAAGCATGATATCATTTGTGTATAGTGTATCTTGCATGGATGGGCCATTGACCGCAACTGGGGTCATAATAAAACTTCTAATTAGAACAACAACAATTATTATTATTAAATAAGGAATTAATTCTTTGATAAATTTATTCATTTGTAATCAGCTCCTTTAAAATTATATCAAAATTTTTTATAATTTAACACTATTAGTACGACGATACTCTTCAATCCTTGACATAATTTCATCGGTTTGTTGCATTATGTTTTTGTAGGCTTTTACTCTTGGAGTTAGTTCAATAGGTTCAGTTATTCCTCTTTCTTGAGCTTCTTCTTTAGATTTCGTTATCCTATTAACATCGTCTATAAGTCGGTTAAATTCTAAGCCACCTAAATGTTCTTGAAAAATGGAAAATAAATAATTTAAAGCTTCAATATTTTTAGTACCAAGTTCATTTTCTAAAAGTTCAAAATTGTTATTTTTACGACTTTCCAAAATTATATTTTTATATTTTTCAAATAAGCCATCTACAATAAAGTTCGTTTTTTCATACGATGTTTGATAAGTGTATTTTTCAGTTTTATCAGCAAACAAACTATAACCAATTTCATGTGCTTTAGCGCTTATTTCTTGAGCAATTTTTTCATTTATTACTTCATTAAAGTATTCATACTTTCTTCTACTAGAATTTTCTGATTGGTTATAATGTTCTTCTATTAAATCAAAGCCACATCTAGCCAAGTAGCCTTCTTTAGTAGAAGAAATAGCTGATAATTCGTAGAGATGATTTAATTCATGATTAATACTGTGGTCAATATTATTAGTCTCATGGTCAAAGTTAATAAGGACTAGAGGGGTTAAAGTATTATCTTTTTTTGTAAATGCTGGGCTGATACATGTTGGGGTGTTACCATTTAAAATCTCAGTAAAATCACCTAATCCGGATACTAAATTGGCTTGTTTTAATTTTTCGATAATTAGTTTGTTATAGTATGTATGAGAATTATAGTCTAGTGTGAAATTTTGGTCACGCATTTTTTTAGCCTCTTCTAATTTAGAAGTATATTCTACTGCAGGCCAAATGTCTTTTCTTTGAACATAGTTTTGATAATCGTCACCTAGATTTATTCCTTTAGATTTAAAATATGCAATACGTTCATTTTCAATTGTTTGCTTTTGCCATGGACTAGCTTGCGGATTTTCTAATACTTTGGTAGCATCAGTAAAAAAGCATTCGATACCATTGACAAGCTTATGGTCGTTTAAAAGATTAATAACATACTTATCTAATAGATATTTTTTCTTACTATTTTTTAAAAATTCATCTATGTTGGTTTGGTATTCTAAGGGTATTAAAGGTCTTATTTGTTTGATAAATTCTTGGTCATAATGGTCTTTAAGTTGTATTTCTAATTCTTCATCATAATGAGCTATTTCATATTGACGATGAAATTGTTGTTTATAATTTTGATATTCTTTTAAAGCAACTTGGTATTTTGATACTACTTTGTTTAATTCCCTAATTTCTGGTGTTTGCATTAACTCATCGACATTAGAAAATTGTAAATTAGGTAATATATCTTTTATGTATCGTAGACCATTAGTTGTAACTTCTTGGTAATCCGTCGCTAAAGTTTTGGGATTAAGGCGATAAGAAATTTGCCCTAAAAGCCAAGTTGGAAGGCTTTGAATATTAGAAGATGCCACTCTTTTTTCAACGTAAGTTAATAATTCTTCTTTAGTAATATTGGAATTATAATTTCTAACTAACTCTAAAACATCTTGAGTTGTTTTTTCTTTACGGCCGTTTTCACCTAAAGAATATTGCTTGTAAAACTCTATGTATTTGCTTATAGGATGGGTGTTTATATATTCAAAAGAATTGTAATTTACAACTTGTTCTTGGGTTAGACCTAAAGAGTTTCCTTCTAATACCTTTGCAACAAGTTCTTTACTAACAATATTTTCTAACTTATGAAGTTTGGTTAAATAACTTTTAGGAGTTTGATACGCAATAAAAATGGCATTTTTAAACTTAGTTTCAATGTTAGTTCTTTCTTCATCACCATAATAGCTGACGAATAAATCAATTAGTTTATCTTTATTGTTTTCAAAGTATTCATAAGAATTTAGGGCTTTAATTAATCTTTCTTTTTCATTCATAATTTGGTTCCTTTATAATTGTTTTAAATTCTTGGTAGTTAGATGGGTATACTCCTTTACCATGAAAAGTAGTTATTTTTTTGTTGTTATCATATACTTTGATAGTAAATTCTTCAATATCAATGCCGTTTTTAGTACCATATTCATTTTGCCAATATGTTAAAGTATGGGTTATGTAATTTAGATAACCTGGTTTTACGTTATAACTTTGATTATTTATGGTTACTTTTTTATTATAATAGTCGATTGTTATTAAATCATTATTAAAATGGTTATTAATATTTATTTCAATTAGTTCAATCATGTTTTCTCCTACTCTATACATAATAGTACTAGGAATACTTTAAAAAGTCAAAAAAAATTAAGAGCAATGTCTTAATTTCTTTCTTTAACTTTATAATCCTTTTTCATTCCAGATACGAAGTTAAGTTTAGCACGGCGAACCATACCTTTTTTAACTACTACAATTGAGTCAATAGTTGGGGCATTAACTGGGAAAATTCTTGTTACGCCAATGCCACCTGATTTTTTACGTACAGAGAAAGTTTCAGAAACACTTCCACCTTTTTTAGCAATTACTAAGCCTTCAAAAGCTTGGATTCTTTCTTTCTTACCTTCTTTTACCCATACGTTAACTCTAACTGTGTCTCCAACACGGAATTCAGGAATATCTTTTCTTACTTGTTTTGCATTAATTTTGTCAATTAAATTTGCCATAAAAATAGTTCCTTTCTATAATATATTCACTTAAAATCATTACTAGCGATAGTGCTAACTAAGCGGATTTTCTACAGGTTTTATCCCGAAGCAGTTTGATTATAGCAAAAAGTATAGGTTTAAGTCAAGTCCTTAGCGCCCTCTTCTACCACTTTTTTCGTAATATTGCATGTTTTGTTGCGTAATCATGGCTTGTTTTAAACGTAATTCATTTTCTAAGACACGAAGTTTCTTGAAAAATAGTTCTTCTTTTTCTTGATTTAGAAATTTTTGGTAACGATTAAGTAGGATTTCTTTAACTAGTTGGACCTCGTCTAGTGCTAGAGCGGTATCAGCATCACTGGCATCGGTATCATTTAAAACTGCACTTACTAGAGTTAATAGTTTTTTGAAACGTCGGTTAAATTTAATGGTTAGGATTTCATTTATCATTTTAGGGTCAACAACTGTTACGTTGGATACTTTGATTATATTTTTAGAACGTTTAGAGTTGAATTTATAGCCAGTAAAGTCAATGTCGCCGCTAAATAATTCTTTTTTATCACCATTTTGTTTTAATATATATGCCATAAAAATCTCCTACTTCATTAAATCTGGTCGACGTTCTTTAGTTTTCTTAATTTGCTCTTCATGACGCCATTTGGCTATATTTTGATGGTTACCACTTAATAAGACGTCTGGTACTTTTAGGCCACGATATTCGCTTGGTTTAGTATATGTGGGATAGTCAAGTAAGTTATTTTCGAAAGATTCACTAGTTAAGGAATCTTTGCTTATAGCGCCGTCTAGTAAGCGTACAACAGAGTCAGTAATAATACCCGCAGCAAGTTCGCCACCAGTTAAGATATAGTCCCCAATACTTATTTCTAAATCACAAAGTGTTCTAATGCGTTCATCAAAGCCTTCATAATGGCCACAGATAATGATTAAATGCTTTTTCAATCTTAGTTCTTGGGCCATTTTTTGATTATAAGTTTGGCCATCTGGAGTTACTAAAATTACTGTACTATCAGGTGTTCTTATGGTATCTAAACATTCAAATATGGGTTCACATCTTAATACCATTCCAGCTCCTCCACCATAAGGGGTATCGTCTACTTGGCTATTATTTAATTTAGAAAACCTGCGAAAGTTAATTAAGTTTATTTCAACTAGATTTTTATTAATACTTCTTTTGATAATAGATTCATTTAAAAATCCTTCTAACATATGAGGAAAAAGGGTTAAAATATCAATTTTCATAGTATCAAGCTCCTCACATCTTTAGTATATAATTTTTTATTTATTAAATCAACTTTCTTTATATAACTTCCTTCGGTTGGGATATAAAAGGAATTTTTTCCTTGAACTTCTAATATGGGATGGTTGTTGTTATCATAGTAGTCTTTTACGATACCATAGGAAGTGTTATCTTCTACTACTTCAAGACCAATTAGGTCACTTAGGATATAGTCTTTTATTTCGAGGATATTTCTTTTAACGTAGACTAGCATATTTTTATATTTTAAAACATCGTTAATATTATTTAAGCCTTTTAGGGTTATCATGTCATAATCTTTGTGGACACGGTAGCTGGTTATTACATGGGGTTCATGTTCTTTACCGATAAAGATTTCGTTATTTATTTTAAATACTTGGTTTTTAAGTTCAAAATCACTTTTAATTCTTAGTTCGCCTTTGATACCATGGGTGTTTACGATACGCCCGATACATACATACTCATTCATAGTCTTCTTTACTCATTTCATACATTATTATGGATGCAGCAACAGCGGCATTTAGGCTTTCGACCTCGGGAGACATGGGAATATAGATATTCTTAGTTATTAATTCTTTGATGTTTTTAGAGATACCTTGGCCTTCGTTACCGATTACGATAGCGTACTTTTTTGGTACTTTGATATCTTTTAGGGGGATACCGTTGGTAACGTCAGTACCTAGGACTAAGTAGTTATTTTTAATTAGTTCTGGAATAAGTTCGTCTAAATTTTTACGCATAACATCTACATGAAACATGATACCTTCACTGGAGCGAATGACTTTTTCGTTATAGAGGTCAACGGAGTTAGTATTAAGAATTATGGTATCGATATTGAATGCTTTGGCACTTCTTATGATAGTACCTAGATTACCGGGGTCTTGGATGTTGTCTAGAAGTAGTAAGCGATTTTTATAGTCAGCGGGATTAAATTTATAAGCTAGACCAACTACATAGGGAATAGATGCCATACTGCTGACTTTTTTCATGACTTTTTCAGTAATATAATAAGTCTTAACGCCAAGGTTGAAGGTACTGGTATCTAAAACATAGATTTCTTTTAACATACCACAGCTTAATGCTTCTTTGACTAAATGGTCACCTTCAATTAAGAAGACGTTCTCGTTATCGCGGAATTTTTTTTCTTTTAATTTGGTAAGATATTTAATTTTTTGATTATCTAAACTAGTAATTAAGTCCATAAGTACCTCTTTCTTTTCATGTTGTATTGTATCATGTTTTCTTAGAGAAAGAAATATCTAATTTAAATTTAGTTTTTAGAAGTTTTGGTCCATGTCCAAAGTTTTATGGTGTTAAAAAGATAGAAGTCTTTGCTTGTAACTTCGATTATTTGACCGGTTTCGTTATCTTTTTTAGCGTTGTAGTAGGTCATGGTCATTTTGAATCCCAGGCTGTAGTATTCAATTTCGGCACTTTCTTCTATTTCAAGACATGGAATACAGGTTTGGGTTTTATCAAGGGTTATTATAGGTTTAGCATAAGGATAGCTTTTAAGTCTAAGGGATTCTTCTGTAAGGAATACTATAAATATACATACTAGGGAGATTAAGATAATTATAATTTTTTTCATGGGATACCTCTTTCGTTATACTAATTATTATAGAGATTATTTTAAAGTTACGCAAGTAAATAAGTGGTCAATTTCAAAGCATAGATTCTTGGGTGATGTTTGATGGAGAAAATTAGAAATACTTGCAAAAAAGACTACAAAGTAGTCAATTTTTTTCTTAAAACCGTTCGATTAGCTGTGAATAATAATGTAAATTAACTTTTTAATTTAACATACTTAGTAAACCATTTTTTAAATTCTTCTTTTGAAGTATAACACAAGGTATCTTCGTCTTTATTAGATTTCAAGTAAGAAATTAATTTTCCTTTATTATATATAAGGAAAGATGGATAGTATTTTACTTTAGTTCCTAACTCGGTATCTTTGATATTAGAATAAGCAATTTTGTAAATAGCTATTTTTTCTTCGTTAGAAAATTCATTTAAAACTTGGGCGAAGTCATTGGAAGTAAGACACATTGGTTGGTAGACAAAGACGACGAATGATTTTTTGTTTTCGATTAAAGCATCTAATTCGCTAATGCTTATTTCTTTTATCGCATCACTGCTGTAGTAATTTTCATCTAAGTAGAATGTTTTAGGTCTAGTTGTAATACTTAAAGTTATGATAATACTTAAAGATATGATAAAAAGAATTAGAAATGATATTTTTTTCATTTTGAAACCTCAGTTAAACTTGAAAAGTCGATATTATGGTAGCTTACTTTCCAAAAAGCATATGATATTTTATTATTTTTTTCTTCTTTTACTTGAACGTTGTTAGAACCCTTATAATACCAGTAGCCACCGACATTGTAAATTTTTTCAGGGTTCCAGCCTAAGGCGATTAACATATTTTTCATTGAACCTGCATATCCACCACCACCACACATAATAAAGATATTTTTATCTTTAGGAAATAGACTTTCTAGGATACTTAAAGATTCTTCATAATTAGGTGTATACTTATCATCTTTATAAGTAAATAGAGTTTTACCTTCGTATGACTTACCTACTGCATCAGGTAGCCCAGTAACATTTACTAAGTAAGGATATGGTACAACCTCAAAGCCAGAAACAAAACCAGATAAGTATGAATCTCCCCCTATGGCTTCATAATTTCCAGGGTCTTTTAGCATTCGCACATCACGATAAACGCTGTCAGTACGATTTAAGTAATTATCAATTGTATCTTCGTTGATATTTTTATCTATACCAAATTGTCCTCTTAGACCTTCAGTTACTTCGGGTGCAGGTAATTTGATTAAAGATGTTTCTTTGTTAAAGATAAAATAACTAATTAAACCTCCTAAAAATAGACTGCCAATAATAGCTAAAATTAAATATAAATTTTTTTTCATTTTTTTACTCCTTTCTAGTTCATTGTATAATGTTTGGTTTAAGAGTTCAGTAACGAAGGGGTTGAAAAAACTCAACATTTAGTTGAGTTAGTTAGAAGAGGTGCAATTTTCTAGTTTTAAAGGTATTTTATAGATTGTAGTTTTGGTGTTATAATCAGTGGCATTGATTGTTAGATAAAGGTTATTATGTTCATATTCTTTGCAAGTACTAGTATAGTTATCAATAGATAAGGTAACATCTTGTAAAAATTGTTCTAACTTTATTTTTTCTTGGTTAGATTTGAAACTACTGATTTGTTTTTCGATGTCATCATTTTTTTCGTACAAAGTACATTCGATAGATTTATATTCAGTAGTGTCGTTGCCACCACAATATTGGATATTAGTGATATAAATGGCTGATTTGTTTTTGTTGTAGGCGATTGTACCAGTGATGTTGAAGTTTTGGCAAGCTGTAGATAAAGTTTTAAATTGGAAATCTTTTTCTTTAGAAAAAGGCTTAAATATAACTATGAGAATAGTGATTAGGATTATAACAAATATAATAGATACTATAACTAATATATTTCTTTTCTTCTGGGTTGTTTTTTTATACTCACCAGATAAAAGCTCGTCTATACTTAGACCAAAATCTTCACTAATTTGTTTCATTAGAGCGGTATCTGGCATGTTTAAGCCATTTTCCCATTTACTTACAGCTTGATATGTAACATTGTATTTGTCAGCAAATTGTTTTTGGGTTAGATTGTGTTTTTGGCGCAACTTTTTAAGAAATTGACCAATTTTTTCTTGGTTCATAGATTTTCCTTCTTTCTAAAGTTTAGTTGTTGAAACGTAATAAATAGCCATCGGGATCTTGAATTAGAAACTCTTTATCATAAGAAATTTCACTTCCTACTCGGTAAGCATGAGTTTCTAAGTCTTGGAAGAATTTTACTTTTTTTATTTTCAAATCATTATACATTTTATCAATATCTTTAATCGTCATACTGATATTTATACCTCTACCATAGGGATACTCTAGGGTGCCAACGGACCAATTTTCATTAATTTGTTCAATCATGATTTGATTTTCTTCGAGTTCTAGGAAACAAAATTTATTTTCGGGACGTTCGTATTTTATGATAAAACCTAGATTTAAGTAGAATTCTTTACTTTGGTTAATGTTAGAAATACTTAGTTCCGGAATTAAACTGTTAAATTTCATGATAGTCACTTTCTTTCATTTTTATTTTTAAAATAAAGGAGCAAAAAGTCTTAATATTGATTGCCATATGCCTTTAAATATACTAGATTTAACATCTTTATCATTCAACTTTTTACAATCTTTTAATGTTTCATCCATGTCTTTTTTGACATCTTTTATTTCTTTTACATTTTCCATATAAATACCATTTTCAAAGTGCAAGTATAAGCTTCTATAATCCATATTAATTGTACCAACTACTGCTCTTTTATCATCTGAGACGTATACTTTAGAATGCACAAATCCTTTAGTGAATTTATATATTTTAACTCCACCATTAGAAAGTAGTTCAAAAAACGATGATGTTTGGGTATAAACGATTTTTTTATCCGGAATACCCGGCACTATTATTTTTACATCAACGCCTCTTTTAGCCGCTCTTATTAGGGCATTAGTCATATCAGTATCTATTATTAAATAAGGTGTCATAATGTACAAATACTTTTTGGCACTATTAATTATATTTATATAAACATCTTCGCCAATTAATTCTTCATGCAATGGTGCTACACCATAAGGTACAACATAACCATCTATTTTTTCAATATTTTTAAATTCATATTTATATTTCAATATATCTTTGTCTTCTTTAATATTAGCATTCCACATAGTTAAAAACATGACTGTTAAATTCCAAATAGCGTCGCCTTCTATTTTTATACCATTATCTTTCCAGATACCTAGTTTGCTATTTATATTTATATATTCATCACTTAGATTAACACCTCCGGAGAATGCTACTTTTCCATCTATGATAGTCATTTTACGATGATCACGATTGTTCATAAAGATTCCCTTAAATGGGCTTATCTTATTAAAAGGAATACACTTAATACCCATTTTTTTTAGTTCATTAGGGTATTTTGTTGAAAGCATAGCAATACTTCCCATATCATCATAAAGGATTCTAACTTCAACACCTTGGGAAGCTTTTTCTTTTAATATTTTTAATATTCCATCCCACATTTGACCTTTATTAATTATAAAGTATTCTAAGAAAATAAATTTTTCGGCTTTATTAAGTTCTTTTAATAGTTCAGGATAAAATTTTTCTCCATAGTCATAATAAGTTATTTTATTATTTTTAGTTACAGGATATTTAGATCTATCAACAATGTATTTTAAATTATCTAAATCATTTTCATCTATTTCTTTTCTAATTTTAATATCTTGGTTTAAGTATTGTTGATATTCTTTTTCACTTTTAAAAATGTTTTTAAGTAACTTACTTTGGGCATAGTTTGAACTTAATGTTATAAGTAAGATTGTTCCAAATATAGGAAATAAGAGTATAAGGATTATCCAAGGTAAATCATTAGATATTCTTGTACTATCTTTTAATATTTTTAAAACAATTAAAACACTTAAAAGTTCATAAATGATACCTATAATAGCAATATGTTCACGAAAAAACAATTGAATTGATATAGCAAATCCAAATTGTAGTAAAACACCTATAATTACTATTATTGCTCTTTTTATTGCTGTAATCATAAATACCACTTTCCTTTGCTTTTTTAATACTATTTTAGTATATCATATTGTTGGAATGTATTTGTAAATATTTTAAATTTCAGAAATAAGTTGGAGCAAAATCAACTCTAAACCTATTTTAGAAATCATATTGCTGTAATTTTTGCAGTATAAGATTGAAAAAAGCCTCGTAAATACGAGACTTAATAAACTCATGGTGCGCCCAAAGGGAGTCGAACCCCTAACCTTTAGATCCGTAGTCTAACGCTCTATCCAATTGCGCTATGGGTGCATTTCTTTTTAAGTACAATAAGATTATATAGTTTTTTTTAAGAAAATGCAACCCTTTTTTAAACCTAGGAAAGAATTTTATCTAAAATTTTCAAGTTTTCATTACTAATAGTTTCAAATTTTTCTTCTAATATGGTATCAGGAATGTTTAAAGATACAATTTTAGCTTTAGCTTCTCTCTTAGTTAAATTATCTAACTTTATAAATGTACTTTGAAGAGCGTTTTTGATTTTCATATTTTGATAGTAATATAAATAATGATATATTTGATATTTTCTTGATAAATCACTAGGACTTAGTTTAGTAATTCTTACAATTGTTGATAAAGTATGAGGTGGTATATCAAAAGAACTTGGTTCAACGTCAAATATTTTTTCAGTTTTAAAATAACTATTAGTGATAATACTTAGACGAGTTATATCTTTATTTAAGACATGATTTATATAAGTAGAACCCATTAACATGATTAGTTCTTCAAAGTCAGTGGTTATTAGTTTTTGCATAAATGGTTCAATGATACTATAAGGAAGTGAGGTTACTATTTTATTACATTTGGGAATAGATGTATCTAAGACATTATTATATATTACTTCGATATTTTCTATTTTATCTAGATAGTTTTTTAAAGTTTTATCTAACTCAATGACGATTAATTTCTTACATAAAGGAGCCATAATTTTAGTTAGAACGCCCTTGCCGGCACCGATTTCAACTATTGTGTCACTCTTCTTTATATTAATACTTTCTATATATCTAGTAATAATCTCCTCATCAATTAGAAAGTGTTGGTCAAGATGGTCTTTGTCTTGTTTAAACATAGTAATACCTCCGTTACCTAGATTATAGCAAAAAAACTATGCAATTACTACATAGTTTTCCATTGCCATTCAGCAATTTCCGGCATATCAACACCGTTATCTTTAATATAGTTCTTATGGCGAACTAAATTTTCTTGCATTTTAGAATATACATAAGTACCACGACTACCTAGAGATGGTACCATTTCAATAACTTTTTCAACTAAGTGATATCTATCGATTTGGTTTCTTACACGCATATCAAATGGTGTTGTTATAGCGCCTTCTTCCATGTATCCAGCAACATAAAGATTATGGTTATGACGATAATATGTTAGTTCATGAATTAAAGTAGGATATCCATGGTAGACAAATAAAATGGGCTTATCTTTAGTAAATAGAAGGTCGTATTCGTTATCACTTAGGGCATGAGGATGTTTATTAGGAGTTTCTAGTTTCATTAAATCAACGACGTTAATAAATCTTACCTTTAAGTTAGGAAGTTCTTCTCTTAAGATGGATACAGCGCCAAGGCCTTCAAGGGTTGGGGTATCACCACAGGTAGCAATTACGATATCAGGTTCTTCGTTAAAGTCATTGCTTGCCCAAGGCCAGATACTTATACCTTTAGTACAATGAATGACGGCTTCTTCCATAGATAGCCATTGGTAACTTGGCTGTTTAGAGGCAACGATTACGTTAACATAGTCACGGGATTTAATACAATGGTCAAAGACAGATAATAAAGTATTGGAGTCGGGAGGAAGATATAGTCTTACAACATCGGCTTTTTTGTTAGCCATATGGTCTAGGAAACCAGGGTCTTGGTGCGTATAGCCGTTGTGGTCTTGTTGCCAAACGTTACTAGTTAGAATGAAATTTAAGGAAGAAATACTACGACGCCATGAGATTTCTTTACATAGTTTTAGCCATTTAGCATGTTGAGAAGCCATGGAATCAACTATTCTAATGAAGGCTTCATAACTTACGAAGACACCATGTCTACCAGTTAGTAAGTATCCTTCTAACATTCCTTCACATAAATGTTCCGACAAGTAAGAGTCCATGATACGACCATCACGAGATAGATATTCGTCAGTATCTTTGCGTTCTAATTGCCAGTCTCTATTGGTAGCGTTAAAGATTTCATAAAGACGATTTGACATTGATTCGTCAGGACCAAAAAGACGGAAGTTTTTATTAGTCTCATTGTATTTGAAAATATCTCTAATATAACTTGATAAAACTAGCATATCTTGTTCTTTTACGGAACCAGGAGCAGTTAAGTTAACCGCGTAATTTCTAAAATCTGGTAAGATTAAATCCTTACGAAGGATACCGCCATTGGTTATAGGGTTAGCGCTCATTCTAAGGTTGCCTTTAGGAGCAAAATCACGAAGTTCAGGAATTAAAGTACCATTTTTATCAAATAGTTCTTCAGGTTTATAACTTTTTAACCATTTTTCTAAGCGTTTGATATCTTTATCGTCAGCCACAGCAAGAGGCACTTGATGGGAACGGAAGTTGCCTTCGATTACTTTTCCGTCGACTTCTTTTGGTCCGGTCCATCCTTTTTTACTTCTTAAGATTATCATTGGGTAATAGAATTTAACGTTTTCGTCGCTGTTAGCGGCTTCTTTAATTCGTTTAATGGCGATTATGGCATCGTCTAGGGCGTGCATCATGGTTTCATGCATTTTTAAAGTTTCTTCACCTTCGACAAATATTGGCTTATACCCTAGCCCAGCAAAATAATAGGTTAAGGCTTTATCAGGCATTCTTGATAATACGGTTGGGTTGCTGATTTTATAGCCGTTTAAATGTAAGATTGGTAGGACAACACCGTCGGTTTTAGGGTTTAAGAATTTATTACCGTGCCAGCTTGTAGCAAGGGGTCCGGTTTCGGCTTCACCATCACCAATTATGCAGGCAGCGATTAAAGTTGGGTTATCTAAGACTGCACCAAAGGCATGGGATAGAGAGTAGCCTAGTTCCCCTCCTTCATTGATTGAACCTGGACAATCAGGCGCAACGTGAGAGCCGATACCTCCAGGGAAACTAAATTGACGGAAAAGTTTTTTTAAGCCCTCTTCATCTTGAGAAATATTAGGATAAGTCTCAGTATATGTTCCTTCTAAGTAGCTTTGGGCGACCATGAAATTGCCACCATGACCGGGGCCACAGACATATATCATATTTAAATGATATTCATTTATTACTCTATTTAAATGGGTATAGATAAAGTTTTGACCAGGACAAGTTCCCCAGTGACCAACTATTTTTTTCTTAATATCACTTCTTTGTAATGGTCTTTTTAATAAAGGATTGTCTAATAAATATAATTGGGCCGCTGATAAGTAATTAGCTGCTCTAAAGTAAGCATCTATTTTTTCTATTTCGTCCACATTAACCAACTCCTATTTTCAATTAATAGTTTATCAAATTTCTCATAAAAAGTCATTAAATAATCTTAAAAACTATCTAAAATACATGATTATGCAAATGTAAGATAAAAGAACTTAGGAAAGATAGAGATTTATTATAAAAGATGTTGCAAAAAAACTTGGAATTACGCAAAGAAATTATAGTTATGTTGAAAAAAACTATGCTTACGGAAGATATCTTAATTAAATTAGCGGCTTTTTATAATACTGGTGTTGATTATTTACTTTATTTAACAGATGTTAATAAGGCTTATCCTAGCAGTATTGTTGATAGAAAACGACACTAAATTTTATGCTTTTTTGCTATCAAAATCACACTTTTGCAGGCTTTTTTCAACTTTTTATCACACTTTTGCAGACTTTTTGAACAATTTTATCACACTTTTGTAAAAACTAAACAGCATCCATTTAAAAAACTCCACTATCAGGAGTGAAGTTTCTTACTTAGAACAAGTATCTAAATCACTTAAATCAAGATTTTTATCGCCATTAGCAACAAAAACATAATAATTATTACTTAATTCTTTTTTAGTATATACTTTATATTTAGTTTTATAGTATTTTTCATAATCTTTTATAGCATCTTCATTGTCAGTTTTAATTATAGAATACATTCCTACTTTGGAATTTACACGATTAAAGTAGAAATCTACTTCTTTATCAGTTATTTTATTATTATCTAAATCAGTAACGTCGTTTTCAACATCGGCAATATAACCACCTAGTATGTTATTTAAGCATTCTTCTTTAGGAGTATTATTACAGTTATCTATAACATTTTCATCTTTAGATAAGTAGATGTCTTTATCTCCTACCGTGGTATTGCATGCAGCTACATAATAAAGTTTTTTGTTTTTATCAGTGGCTTTATATAATTTAGATCCACCGTCATTGGCGGTACTTACTTCTTGCATATTGTTAATAAAATCTTCAATTGTTATTTCTTTGTTTTCTAAGGCTTCTTTTATATCTTTACCATTATATAAAACATTATATTTAGTAATAAAACTCTTGTCTTGAAGTTCAATTATGGTATCCTTGTTATTATCTGTTATTTCAATTTTGCTTTCTAATTTAGATGTACATCCAGTTAATAAGGCTAAGCATAATAATAACCCTACTTTTTTCATATTATCACTCTTTTCTAACTTAATGATAACATAAAAGATAGATATTTACTATAGTTTTTTATACATTCTATAGATATCATTGTCTTTTTTATATAAGGCAATATAGTTATTTTGATATGTTAAGGCAATGATGTCATCAGTATAGGAAAATGGTAATTTAACACCGTTAGATACTTTGATATAGGTATTGTAATCTAGTTCTAACTTAGGGTAGTCTTTAAATAGATAGTCATGAGTTATTTCGTGGTAATTATCTTCTAAGATAGATGATATTTTATTACTATTTTGGATATTGAAGTTACCTTGCTTAGTTCTTACTAAAGTAGTCATGGTACCTAGGGTATTTAATTTAAGAGCGATATCTTCAATTAGACTTCTAATATAGGTACCTTTAGAGACAACTACTCTAAATTTAATTGTATCGTCATGGTATTCTAGAAGTTCGATATCATAGATATGGATAGTTCTTTTAGGTAGTTCAACACTTTGACCGGTTCTGGCGTATTCATAAAGTTTTTTACCATTTATTTTAACAGCACTGTAGATAGGGACAGTTTGAATGCTTTCGCCTAGCATAGAGTTTAGGGTTTCTTTTATAAGCGTTTCATTTACGGCGTAAGGCTTGATTTCTAAAACTTGACCAGTAATATCCCCAGTATCAGTACGCAAACCAAGGCGCATGGTTGCAACGTATTCTTTAGTTTTAGCGGTTAATAATTCAACGAACTTAGTATCTTCATCAAAACAAAGAAGAAGGACACCGGATGCTAATGGATCCAATGTCCCTGTATGTCCTACTTTTTTAGTATGAAAATGTTTACCTAAGATATTAACCACATCACGGCTGGTCATGTCTTGTTCTTTATAAACATTTAATATCATTTTTCGTCCTCATGAAGTTTGGCTATAATGTGTTCAATATTGTTACCATATTCGATAGATTCGTCAAATTTGAAAACTAATTTAGGAGTATGTCTTAAATCGACTTTACTAGCTAGTTTAGTTCTTAAGTAACCACTGGTATCGTCATTTAATTCACGTTCTAACTCTTTTTTTGGTTTATCTTCGAATGATGTGAAGTAGACTTTACAAAATGATAAGTCGTTAGTTACTTCACAGCCTGTAATGGTAATGTTTTTTAATACGGAATCACGAGACTCTTCTAAGATTATTTCACATAAAGCTTTGTTGATATCGCTAGAGATTCTTTTTTGTTTAATGTTATTCATTATTTTTTAACCTCGACAATTTCGTAAGCTTCTAGAGTGTCGCCTTCTTTTAAGTCACTATAAGATTCTAAAGTGATACCACATTCAAAGCCTTTTTTAACTTCTTTAACAGAGTCTTTGCCTCTTTGAAGGCCAGCAATTTTACCGTCATGGATAACTATACCATCACGAATAACTCTAATATTGGAATTTGATTTGATTAGACCGTCAGTTACATAAGAACCGGCAATTTTACCAACTTTAGAGAAAGTGAAGATTTTTCTAATCTCAGCGCTACCAATAATTTTTTCTTCGAATTCAGGGTCAAGCATACCTTTCATAGCAGCTTCCATATCTTCGATAGCTTTATAAATTATAGTATATAATCTAATATCAACACCATATTCTTTAGCCATTTCTTTAGTTTGCATAGAAGGAGATACGTTAAAGCCAATTATGATGGCGTTAGAAGCATTAGCTAAGACAACGTCAGATTCCGTAATTGTACCGATATCACTACGGATAACTTTAACTTTAACACCTTCGACATCGATTTTTTGAAGGGCATTTTTAACGGCTTCTTCAGAACCTCTAACATCAGTTTTTAGAACAACGTTGATTTCTTTGATACCAGAGTCAATGGCACTGAATAAGGAATCTAGAGAAAGTGATTCTTTTTTAAATTTTTGATTTCTAGCGTCAGTTGCACGTTTTTCAGCAACTTCTTTAGCTTGAGATTCAGTTTCGAAACTCATAAATTTATCACCAGCAGAAGGGTTTCCTTGAAGACCAGTAATTTCAACTGGTGTAGAAGGTCCGGCTTCAACAACGTTTTGACCTAAATCATTTTTCATGGTTCTTACTTTACCATAGTTAGTACCAACAACGATTGGGTCACCTAAACGAAGGGTACCATTTTGAATTAGAATTGACGCTACACCACCAACATGTTTATCTAACTTAGATTCAATTACAGAACCAATAGCATAACGTTTAGGGTTAGCTTTTAGTTCAAGCATTTCAGCAGTTACGATAATGGTTTCTAAAAGTTCGTCAATGTTTTCTCCTGTCATGGCAGAAATTTTAACGAATGGATATTTACCACCCCAAGCTTCAGGAGTGATATTTAAAGCAGCCATTTCTTCCATGATTTTATCAGGGTTAGCACCTGGTTTATCAATTTTATTAACAGCAACAATAATTGGAACGTTAGCGGCTAAGGCATGGTCGATAGCTTCTCTAGTTTGTGGCATAACACCATCATCTGCTGCAACTATGATAATTACGATATCGGTTACACTGGTACCACGAGCACGCATTTCAGTAAATGCTGCATGACCAGGAGTATCTATGAAGGTTATTTTATTTCCTTTGTAATCAATTTGATAAGCACCAATAGCTTGAGTAATACCGCCAAATTCGGTATCTACAACACGAGAATTTCTAATAGTATCTAAAAGTGTTGTCTTACCATGGTCAACATGACCCATAATGGTTACTACTGGTGGTCTTGGTACTAAGTCTTCTTTGGAATCAACGATTTCATATTCTTCAAAGTTAGTAATGTCTTGAGTAGTATCTTTCTTTAATGTCTTATTGTATTCTAAGGCAACGATTTGAGCCGATTCAAAATCTACAGGCATAGTTAGATTACACATTACCCCAATACTCATTAGTTTAGTAATTAGACTAGCACCACTACATTTTAGTTCGTCAGCTAATTCTTGAACAGTCATGTTATCATGATATAAAATAACATTGTCGTCACTAGCATTTTTCTTTAGTTTAGATTTGTTTTTATACATTTCTTTTCTTTTATTGAAGAATTCTTGTTTACTTTGTGCTAGTTCACTCTTTTTCTTTAGTTTTTGTTTTTTATTACCACTAGTGAAATCTCTAGTTAAGTTAGTTGTTTCTAAGATATCTTCGACAGCTTCATCAATAACATCTTCCTCTTCTAAGGATGTATCACTGGCAGTTGATATTAAATTCATAGTATTATCTAATATTATAATATCGTCTTCGCTTAAGGTATCAGTTGCACTTTTAACATTAATACCTAGTTCACTACATTTTTTTAAAATTTCTGCTACGGAACTTGATGTATCGCTAGCATATTCTTTTACACTCATCATATAAACGCACCTCTTTCTTAAATTATACTCTCTATTTCGTCATAAATACTATCTGGTATGGTTATTTCTAAGGCTTTATCTAAAGCTTTGGTTTTTTTAGCCTTTTCTAAAACTTCTTTACTTTTGGTTATATAAGCACCTTTACCATTTTGTTTTCCCGTTAAATCAACTAAAATTTGATTATCTTTCGTTTTGACAATGCGAAGTAAGTTTCTTTTATCAGTTTTTTCTTTTGTTACTACGCACATTCTTTGGGGAATTTTCTTCATTATTTGTTTCCTTCTTCTTGAATTTGTTCCATGGTTTTAACTTCAATTTTGTATTTAGTTAATTTAGATGCTAATTTGATATTAATACCTTTTTTACCAATTGCTAAGGATAGATTATCGTTATTAACTACGACTAGAGCTTCTTTTTTAGCTTCGTCTTTGATAGATACGATTACGTCTTTAGCAGGTGACATGGCACTTTTAATGAATTCTGCTGGGTCAGCACTGTATTTTACTAGGTCAACTTTTTCGCCATTTAATTCTTTTAGAATAGATGCGATACGACAACCTCTAGCTCCGATGCAAGCACCGATTGGGTCGATTTTATCGTTAGTACTATAAACAGCTACTTTAGAACGAACACCAGCTTCACGGGCAACACCATATAATATGATAGAGCCATCGGCAAGTTCAGGAATTTCTGATTCAAATAGTCTTTTTACGAAACCAAAATGACGTCTTGATAAAAGAATTAGAGGTCCTTTTGTTCCAGCTTCAACTTTAGTTACATAAACTTTGATTGAAGAGCCCATTTTTACTTCTTCACCAGGTATCATTTCACTTTTTGGTAAAATTCCACGGGCACGGCCAAGGTCGATATAGTAATTTCTTTGGTCTTCCATCGCAAGAAGTCCAACTAACATTTCGTCTTGTTTGTTACCGAATTCAGCAACAACTGCTTCTTTTTCGGCTTCTCTTATTCTTTGAGTTACAACTTGTTTAGCAGCTCCAGCAGCAACGCGGCCAAAGTCTTTTGGCGTTACTTCTTTTTCAATAGTTTCCCCTACTTGAATGTTTGGCACTAATTCTTTAGCATCTTCAAGTAATATTTGGGCATCAGGGTTAATCTCAGGAGGTATTTCTACTTCTTTACCCTCTTCGTTAATTTCATAAGTTGGTTCGATATAGTCTTCTACGACAACATAGTAAGAGATGACTTTAAATTCACCAGTTGTCTCGTCAAAATCTACTCTAACGTTAGTTTTAGAGTCATAATTTTTCTTGTAGGCAGTAGCTAAGGCTTGTTTCATAGCGTCAATTATTAAGTCCTTAGAAATACCTTTGTCTTCAGTTATAGCATTTAGGGCTTTTAAAAATTCCATACCACTATCTACAATAGGTTCTTCTTTTTTCTTTTTCATACTTATCCTCTTTCCTTACTTATTACATCCAATATATAGGAGTCATCTATAAAGTCTAATTTATCAATTATGGGATTGATTATATTGGTAGCTTCAACAATTTCGTCTAGGTCAATACCATTTATTTTATCAAGCTCAATGGTTAGAAAATTATAGTTTCCTTCATTATGATATGTAATATCTGTTATTATTATTTCTTGCTGTTTTAATGCAGGTTCAATATTTTTTCTAATGTTTTCTAGTTTTTCTTGCATGTTTCCTCCATATAAATTATAAATAAAAGTGGGAATATTCTGCCCACTTAAATCTGCAATTTCATTATAACATAGTTTTTGCTTTTTGCAATTATTTTTAGCAATTATTTGCTCTATATGCCTCATTATGGTTATTTACGATAGTTTTGATAATAGTCAGTTTCTTGAAGTTTCGATAAAATTAGGTCTAATTCGTCTAACTCTTCTTGCTCTAAGGAGTAATCGTCTAGGCGTTCGATAGCAAGGCTTAGTTCTCTAATATTTTGGTAGTTAGCAATATCAATATCGTACTTTTTTAAGGTATTAATATCAGCTTCGTCTATGATTATATTATTAATTTTCTTTAACATTATTTATTAAATTTCAACTCCGTACTCTTGATACCACGGTTATGCTTAATTTCTTCCCATTTCATATTCTTAGTAAAAATACATACGACGTTTATAGGAACCCAAGTTAGGATAAATAAAGCGAATAAAGCAATGGCGCTTAGAACGTTTTTAGCTTTGCGTTTATTATACTTTAGGATAAAGAGACTGATTATGATACCACTGACATAAGTTAAGATGAAGAAGACGGTACCAGAAGAAAATAAAGTTGAGAATAAGTCATATAGTTTAACATTGAATATTCTAAAGACGATAAGGGCAAAGAATTCGATTAAACATATTACTTGTACTATTGGTGCAATAAAGTTCATGAACATATCAAATGAAGGTTGGTTGCCGGTAGTAATGAAATGTTTTAGTAAGTCTTTCCAATAAAGTCTAGCACATTGTAAGCAACCAACACTCCACCTTTTTCTTTGTTTCCAAGAGGCTTTGAATTCAACGGGTTGTTCGTCATAAGTTATGGCATTTTCAACGAAAGCAACACGTTCGTCTTTTAGAGCACATTGAGCGGTAAATTCGATATCTTCGGTCATGGTGTAAGTATGAAAGCCATCTTTATCAATGATTTCTTTTTTTATCATAAAGCCAGTACCATTGATAGAACAAGATTGGTTTAAGGTCATACGAGATTTATTAAAGAAGAAATTTTGCATGTAATAGAATAAGGAATAAGAACCACTTATCCAGTTGTCACTGATGTTTTTACTGTCTCTAAAGCCCTGAGCTACACGATACCCACAACATAAAGTATCATTCATACGGCTTAGAAAGTCAGGGTGAACAATGTTATCAGCATCAAATATGATATAAGCATCAATATTTTTATGGCTTTTTAATTCGTCAAAGACATAGCATAGAACCTCACCTTTAGATTTAACTTTCTTCTTGACATCAATAACGATTGCACCAGCTTCACGGGCTACTTTAGCGGTATTATCAGTGGTATTATTAACAGCCACATAAACATCATATAGTTCTTTTGGATAGTTGCAATCAAGAAGGGATGTAACTAAATTGCCGACAACCGCTTCTTCGTTACGAGCCGCAATTATAATAGCAAACTTATTCTTAGGTTCATTAGGTAAAATACGGAATTTCTTAGGTTTGAAGAAACCATATAACCCAGTTAGGGAATAATATAAGCCATAAAATAATGTTAGGCAAAAAAATATATAATAAATAATTTGTATCATAATAAACATCCTTACTATATGCTCTTTGTTAAGTATATTGTATCTTGTTTTTTGATATTTGTAAAGAACTAGTGTAAACCTTGTAACCCCTTCAACTGTCAAAAAAAGTTATCCTCATAACAAGGGTAACTTAAAGTTTCTTAATATAATCAAGGGCTTGACGTAAATAATATTTTAGCTCTTCTTTTGATAGGGTTTCGATATCAATATTCCAAGTATCGTTTAAATCATCAATTATTCTTACTTTTAAATTTAGATTTTTAAATACTCTTTTGTAGGCATCAATTCTATCGACAGGAAAACCACATTTATCATATTCATTACTAAATTTAGTCTTTTTTAAGACCATGTAATCATTTATTTTTTCAGCATCTTCCCCGATAAAACAATAAAAGCGCCCTAAGCGAAAGAGATAGAGACAATCTTTATCGTTTTGTTTTAACATTTTATATTCGTTTACTACTTTACTCATTTATAATACTCCTAATTAAAATTTATTTTTGTTCTAATTTACTTAATTTATCAAGGCGGTTGCATTCTTCTTGGATTTTTTGGACAAAGTTATAGCAGTTGGCATGTTTTAAATGACCATAAAAATCTTTTAAGTTAAGGTTATGTTTACGCATTTTACGTTTGATATTGATAATGCAACGCCGTCTTAGGAGAGTGTAATGTTCATGGATAACGTAGCCACAAAAGTTGCAACCAAATTTGTTGGGGTAATATCTAGTTTTTTGATTTAATTCTAAGTCTAGTTCTTCGGTTAAGAAGGTTCTTATTTTAGCTAGGACTTCTTGGCATTCCTTTTTGGTGGGAAGTAAGAGAACGAAATCGTCCATAAAACGTAAGTAATATTTGATATGAAGTTTATGTTTAACGAAGTAATCTAGTTCACTTAGGTAGATGTTGGCAAAGTACTGGGAGGTATAGTTACCAATGGGGATGCCTTTAATCTCGCCATCGTCATAAATTAGTTTTTTAGTTAGTTCTAAAAGGTTTTCGTCTTTGATTGTTTTTTTAAGAATTTTTAAAAGAATGTCTTTATTGATGGAATAAAAATATTTTTTGATATCACCTTTTAGAATGTAATAAGTGCCGTATTTGTTTTGCATGTGGCGCATGTATTTTTGGGTTTGAGCATAACAAAGGTGGGTGCCACGGTCATTGATGCAAGCATAGGTATCTTTAATAAATTTAGGAATAAAGATAGGTTTTATAAATTCTTCTACGTACCATTGGTGGACGACGCGGTCGCGGTATGGTAAGGATTTGATAATTCTTTCTTTGGGTTCATAAATTGTGAAGGTGCGATACTTCCCTAGTTTGTAGTTATTGGTTAGTAAGTCGTCATAAAGATTGGCGATGTTGGTTTCTAAATCCATTTCAAATAGAAGGGTTTCTTTGCGGTCACGTTTACCTAAGATAGCACGGTAGTGAGCGTTGATTAAGTTTTCAAAAGTAAGTTTTTTGAAATAAACATTTCTTAGTGTTTTAGGCATGCTTTTAACCAACCACCAGCCATGTTGCTTACGGAGGCAATTTTTCTACTCCAAGCGCCATAGTTATGTCCTGTTATGTAGTCACTTTTGTAACTTAGACGGACATAAAATTTTAAAGATTTTAGTTTGCAATCTACTTTGTTTAAATATTGAATTCGTTCTTTTACATCTCTTGATTTTTGGGCTAGGATTATGTTTTCTAAGCCCTCGTTTAAGACTCTTTTGATATCACTTTCCACGCCATATATTTCCGTTTTAGGAAATTTTTGGGTTATTTGGTAAGAATAATATGTTAATTCTACATAGTTTCTATATATTAATAAGTTTTCTAAATCTGTATCCATTTTCTCTCCTTTTTTACATAATTAAAAGCAACCTCGAAGTTGCTTTAAAAGAAAACATCTAATGATGTTGTGAGATATCTAAAATTCGTGTTCTACTAGTTAGAGTTTCTCTGCTTTTTGTTAACCTACTTTTGGTAGATTGGAATCGAACTTCAATGAATTAGGATATAAATATTTAGTCATAAACCTCTATTTGTGTTTTGAAAAAATATTTTTTTGCTATCTCTAACCCATAGTGTCAAAGAAAGCACGGAGCGGAACGAATTATTCGTCCAGCCGCCAGCATTGGTTCTATTAAAGTTGAACACGCCGGCATTAGTACCGTTGTTGTAATTGCCACCACGATTCACCCAAGGCGCAGAGCTACCACCTTAGAACGTGTTTTAACGCAGTTCAGGTCCCAGTCATGTCTAAATAACATGACATTTTAATATTATCATAAAAACGGCTAGTTAGCTAGTCGTTTTTTAAGAGTAGGCGTTAAGCTTTGAGAATATCTATAAATTCGTTACCTACTAGTTAGAATTTCTCTTTTAATTTTAACCTACAGATGTAGATAAGGATTAAACTTCAATGGGTTATAGTATAAGTGTTTAGTCAAGAACCTACTACTTGTTTTGATTTAAAACTTTTTTGTTACTTGTAAGCCATAGTCTTTAAAGAAAGCACGGAGCGGAACGAGTCCCAGCCATAACCACCGGAATTAGTACGATTGAAAGCAAACACACCAGCATTCGTGCCGTTTGTGTAATTGCCACCACGATTAACCCAAGGGGAAGAGCTATTCTTTTGTTGTCTTACAGTTTAAATCCTTGTCAAATAATGACTTAATAAGTTTATCATATTTTTTAGATTGCTTCTACATCTTTAGATTGGAACCGAACTTCAATGAATTATGATAAAAATATTTAGTTAAGAACCTCTAAAATGTGTTTTAAGGAAAAATTTTTTGCCTATCTTTAATTCATAGTTTTAAGGAAAGCACGGAGCGGAACGAATTATCGGTATTGCCCCATCCATTGTTGCGCCAAAAGTAAAACACACCGCCCGCAGAGCCGTCAATTTGAGAGCCACCACGACCTACCCAAGGGTTAGAGCTTAGGAATCACTTTCGAATATTACAGTTCTAGTCCCAGTCATTTTATATGACAATCTCATTGTATCATAAAAGCAACCCATTAAGAGTTGCTTTTTAAGATAGGTATTAACCTAGAGAATATCTAAAATTCGGCATCTACTAGTTAGAATTTCTCGTTTATTATTAACCTACAGATGTAGATTGGAATTGAACTTCAATGAATTAGATATTAACGCTTTAGTCACAAACCTAAACTTTCGTTTTGAAAAAAGCATTGTTTGACTATCATTAATCCATAGTTTCTAAGAAAGCACGGAGCGGAACGAATTATTCGTATTGCCTCCGGCCCAATTACGATTGAAGTTGAACACACCTGCACCTGAGCCGTCGCGATAATTGCCACCACGATTAACCCAAGGATTAGAGCCTTGAAATCTCAGTAGTTTTGCAGTTCAAATTCCAGTCAACTTAATGACTTAATTATCGTATCATATTTTTATTTTTTGTTCTACATCTTTAGATTGGAGCTGAACTTCAATGGATTATGGTATAAATGTTTAGTCAAGAACCTAATAACTTGTTTTGATTTAAGCATTAATTTTCTACCTTTAATCCATAGTTTAAGCATGAAAGCACGGAGCGGAACGAGAAATTAGTGTTGCTCCCGCCATAGTCACGGCGAAAGTTAAAGACACCCGCACCTGAGGCGTTGTTGTAATTGCCACCACGTTTCACCCAAGGGTAAGAGCTGTAAAAAGTTAATGGGTTATCAGTTCAAACTCCAGCTATATATCATATAGCAATTTCATTTTATCATAAAAAGCAACTCTTGTTTTGAGCTGCTCATTAAGAAAAGGGTTACCCCCGGAGAATATCTATAAATTCGTTACCTACCAGTTAGATTTTCTCTATTTATATTAACCCGGATATCCAGATTGGAACTGAACTTCAATGGATTATAGTATAAATGTTTAGTCAAGAACCTAATAACTTGTTTTGATTTAAACATTATTTTGCTACTTTTAAGCCATAGTTTAAGTACGAAAGCACGGAGCGGAACGACCAATTTGTATTAGAACCTCCGTTGACATAATTGAAGGCAAATACTCCCGCATTAGAAGCGTTATTGTATCTGCCACCACGTATCACCCAAGGCTCTGAGCTTGGAATAAACGCTTGTGTCTTACAGTTCAAATCCCAGCCAATATTATATTGGCAAAATAATTTTATCATAAAAGCGACTAAATAGTTAGCCGTCTTTTAAGAGTACACATTTGTGTTTGAGAATATCTATAAATTCGCATATCTACTAGTTAGAATTTCTCTAAAATATTAACCTACAGATGTAGATAGGAATCGAACTTCAATGAATTAGGATATAAATATTTAGTCATAAACCTCTTTATCATGTGTTTTGAAAAAATATTTTTTGACTATCTTCAATTCATAGTTTTAGAGAAAGCACGGAGCGGAACGACTCATTATTGTATGCGCCACCGTGGTCTCTAGTAAATCGAAACAAACCAGCATTCGAGCCATTGTTGTAACTGCCACCACGGTCTACCCAAGGGGAAGAGCTCAATTACTTTTACAGTCCAAGTTCCTGTCATATTATGACTTTTATATGTTATCATAATTTTTTATTTGCTGCTACATCTATAGATTGGAATCGAACTTCAATGAATTACAATATAAATATTTAATTAAGAACCTCAGAATGTGTTTCAAAGAAATATTTTTGGTACTATTTTTAATTCATAGTTTTTAAGAAAGCACGGAGCGGAACGAACCATTTAAGTTGGTACCTCCGTACGCGTTGTGAAAGTAGAACATGCCCGCACCTGAAGCGTCATTGTTTCTGCCACCACGCGCTACCCAAGGGTTAGAGCTTTTTAATATAGTTCAAATTCCAGTCTATAAGGACTTTATTATTGTATCACAACTTTATTATAGATTTTGCAAATAACTTTTTCTATTTTTTTAATTTTAAATTTTTCGAGTTAAGTATCTTTTCAACTTTTTTAATCGAAATGTTTAGACCATTTGCTATTGCTTCGTTAGACATACCATTTTGTGACAATGACTTAATTGCAAGATTTCGTCCTTCATTTAAACCAAGCTTGCGACCGCGTTTCATGCCACGTGCCTCGCCAACATCCTCGCCAACACCATATCCCTCTTGATACTCGTCAATAAGTCTATGCTCATAAAAAGCTTTTACATCATAACTTCCGTCTTCTTTGTAAAACATTAACATAACTATCTTTACCTAATTTAATGTATTCTTTAGTCTTTTTGAATTCAATATTTCTTCAACTTTTTCGATTGGAATCTGTAGACTTGAGGATATTGTCTCATTAGAAATACCAGCATTAGATAGCATTCTAATATTATTTTCACGTTCTAACATTTGACCTTCGTTTCGTCCAAGCTTACGACCGCGTTCCTCGCCAACATCCTCACCAACACCATATCCTTCTTGATATTCGTCAATAAGTCTATGCTCATAAAAAGCCTTTACA
>CALBBI010000062.1:0-2725 GCA_937926935.1 uncultured Bacillota bacterium | reverse complement strand
ATTGTATCATAGGCTAAATAAACGTTAGCCATTCCCCCTTCGCCAATAGATTTTATTATTTGATAACGATCGTTAATCTTTTGTCCTTTCATTATCATATTATTCACCACTTTCTTTTACTAAATACGCTATTGATATATTATCGGTTCCACCCCTAGCATTACATTTTCTAATTAATTTAACGACTTTTTCTTCAACACTAAGTTCTGAATCATTTAAGACTTTTTCGATTGTCTCGTTACTTAACATATTAGTTAGACCATCACTGGATAGAAGAATAGCATCAAAGGACATGTCGACTTCGTAAATATCTGGTACAACATCTTCTTCGCCTCCAAGAGCTTTCATTAAAACATTTTTTTTAGGGTGATATTTAGCTTCTTCTTCGGTTAAGTCACCAGCTTGGACTAGTAGTTGAACTAAAGTATGGTCTTTGGTAACTTTTAGTAAGTGCCCATTTTTCATGGCAAAGCCACTAGAGTCACCCACATTTGCGTATAAAAGGAAATCATGCGTTAGAAGGGCAACAACGACAGTCGTACCCATGCCTTTACTTTCCGGATTGTTACTAGCATATTCAACAATATGATGATTTATTTCACTAATATTATCTTTTAACCAGTTAGTTGCATCATACTTAGTCCCAACAGTTACGAGGTCATTAAATCTTTTACCTAAATGAGTTACAACCATGGATGAGGCAACTTCGCCAGCGCGATGACCACCCATACCATCAGCAACGATAAGTAAATATTCGCCGGAATCATTTTTTAGAATAGTAACGGAATCTTCATTATGACTTCTTACCTTCCCGGCATCCGTTAAATAAAATGTTTTCATTTTTCTTCCTCCTTACTTCTTAGTTGACCACAAGCCGCGGAAATATTACTACCAAATTTTCTTCTAACTGTTACATTAATTTTATTTTTAACTAAAGTATCATAGAACTCATCAATTTTTTTCTTATTACTCTTTTTAAATTCTAGATGGTTAGTTTCATTATAAGGTATCATATTAACATAGACATTTAATCCCCTTAATAGTTTGGAAAGTTCTAAAGCACATTCCTTACTATCATTTATATCTTCTAGCATAACATATTCAATAGTAACTCGTCTATTAGTTTCTTTAATATAATCTTTAATGGCTTTTATTACTTCACTTATATTATAAGCTTTATTAATAGGCATTATTTCATTTCTTATTTCATCATTTGGGGCATGAAGACTAAGAGCTAAGTTTACTTGTAAATCTTCTTTACTAAATTCGTATATTTTAGGTACTAGTCCACAAGTGGATACGGTTATATGACGGGCTCCGATACTAATACCTTTAGGATCATTTATAATTCTTATAAAGTCCATTAGGTTATCATAGTTATCAAAAGGTTCCCCAATTCCCATAACAACAACACTAGATATTCTCTTGCCAATATCTTTTTCGATAAGAAGAATTTGTTCAACCATTTCATAGGCTTCTAAGTTTCTTACTTTTTTTCTTCTTCCGGATTCGCAAAATTTACATCCCATGTTGCATCCTACTTCACTAGATACACAGACACTTAAGCCATAACCATGTTCCATAAGGACAGCTTCGATATAGTTATGGTCTTTAAGTAAGAATAAGTATTTATGAGTATCAGTATCATGTTCAACTTTCGTAATACTTATCATATCCATATTAAAATCATTCTTTAATTTATCTTGGATTTCTTTTTTTATATTACTCATTTTATCAATACTATCTACTCTTTTTAGGTATAACCATTCGTATACTTGTAAAGCTTTAAATTTCTTTTCCCCAATATTAATAAAATATTCTTCTAAATCACTTCTTTTTATTCCATATATATTTTTCATAAAATTCACTTCTCTTTGCACCGCTTATTATACCTTAATTTACTTATCTTCTCAAGTTAACTCTTACCCTCATCTACCAAATTATAATCTTATGTATCTTAACTACTATAATCATTGTACTTAGTTTAAAGTTATAAAAAGGGTTTCGTTTAAGAAGAGTATTCCTTCTTAAGCGAAACCCTTCGCATTATTTTTATTTTTGGGTTCCTTGACTTCCCAATTATTGTCTAGTACACGTTCTTTTAATACGCTTTATATTTTTTTCAATACTTACTAGTTTCCACATCCGCAACTTATATCTTTCTAATGTTTCTTCTACGAAGAAATGTGAAAAGGATCTTCTGCTGTCCCTGTGCCTTGTGCCAGCACTTCAGCCTTCAGATTGAAAACTGGCCGAACCCCGGAAGCTGTGTCCACGACTTCGAAGTCGTCTGCATAGCCAGTCGAATGCACGCTACGCACGACAGCGCCGTAACCATAGGAGCTGCGTGGCGAGGAAGCCCGCCAGTTCTGCCCTGAGTATAGGTAATAACCACTATTTTCTTCGTGCCATCCACCGGCTAGTACTATTTCGTCTGTACTTAAAAGGCCGACTGGATACGTTAGAGCACCATTTCCTTTAGTAGTATCACTTACTGTAAAAGCATCATTTTGTTGGGGACACGTTAACATCATTTTATTATTATATTTACTATAACTTTCACCGTCCCATGGACCATAGCCCCAACGATAATCAGTTTCATTAGTACCAGCTCCCGTTCCAAAATTGTCACCAACCAAACTGCGATCATTACAAAAAACATTGTCAACTAAATATTGTTCATTGGCAGTTCCTAAAATATTCGTTTTATACCAATTATCTATGT
>CALBBI010000061.1:0-3650 GCA_937926935.1 uncultured Bacillota bacterium | reverse complement strand
AATTAATTATTGAAAAAGAAGGAATGGATACCAAAGTTCCGATTGAAGATGTGAATTTTGTTTTGCTAGAAGATTCCACTACAATCGTAACTGCACGTCTTCTTGCAGAATTTGGTAAAAATTCCTTCTTTTTCAATAATTAATTGGTTGTCACCAAAACGAATTTTATCACTTTTTTTAATGACTACTTGCCTATATCCCACTTATTTCACCCAAAATATTTATAGATATTTTTTTGATGTCATCAATTGCAGAAATAGTCTTAAAATATCGGCCTATTAAATTATTAAATACATTATTTTTTCCGACTAAATCATATCCGTCACCAACTGTGCTTTTAACTTCTAATTTACCACCGCTATAACCGCATACATATGCTATAGTTGAATTTTCTCCACATATTATCTTTATGAGATCGTTTTTATTCAAAATAATATATTCCTCAAAGTTGTCTAGTATATCTTTATATGGCGTTATTATGAAGTTACTTCCTTGACCGTATTCTAATTTTAAATTAAAATCGCACTTTAACTTGCCGGCATTATACTTTTCTATTCTTTTAATATCAAATATATCAAGTCCCGCTGCATATAACTTGCTATCCTCTTTATTTTTAGATTTGTAGATAACAATTTTGTAAATATCACCCTTCTCAACATTGGCATTTCTTATATTATGACCAGTGTTTTTATATTCTTCGTATATTTTAACTCTTTTAATCTCTTTATTTTCTTTGTCATTTTTACTTACTGGATATTTGCCATTATGTTCTTTAAGAGCATCTGCGCCATTAGATGATGATCCTAACCATTCATGTATAGCTTCATAAATGTCTTTTGTACCTCCACTTGAATTGCATTTAATTAGCGATTCTAAGTTTTTAGGAGTAACTTTTTCTATTGGTATTCTACTAGTTTTATAAGTAATGTTAGAATCGTCATTCTTAAATTGTTTTAATCCCAGTAAAGTATCCTTATGCATTGCTCCAGATATTTTTGACTTGGCAAATGATGGAGTTAGAACATGAACTTTTTTTAATTCTTCATTGGTATATGTTCCTAAACCTTTTAATTTGAATTTTAGGACTTCTTCATTCTGTTCATATACTCTTATCTTAGCTTCCTCTACAAACGTTTCGTATGGAACTGGAAATTTTAGCCTTCCAATATCATGATTTAAAAATGTAATATTATTTGCTGCAAATTGTTTCTTTAAATATTCTTTTAAATCTATTTCTTTTACTTCGCCAGTCTCGTCATCATAAAATTCACCAATTGTTTCTTTTAATTCGTCGCTGTTTAAATTTAATAACATGTTCTTTGTTAAGCCATCAATATAACGGCTAAATTTTTCATATAAAGTTATCTTATTTTGAAGTGATTTTGTCATACTAGCTATTACTATGGCATCCATAGCATGATGGAGATGATTATCTCTATCTTTTTGAATACCTTGCTTCATTTCTGATGGCATATTATAAGTTTCAGAAATGTAGCTATGAGTTAGTCGATTAAAACCCCAACGTGCTCTTAATTTTGCAGTAATTGCACCTTGATAAACATTTACATTTGGAACGTCTAGATATGCTTTTATTAAAGAATATAATTCTTTACTTATGTACTTGGTATCATTAAGATTTTGTTCTCTCATTTCTCTTTCTACATCTAGGCTTAAATCTTTTAATAAGTAATTTTCTTTTTTTAATGGTGATATTGTTAGAGAATTAATAAATGACTTGTATGCTTCCCATTTTAAACTATTTCCTAGCCATTCAAATGGAGTCTTATTGCCTTTTTCTTGATTATATTTAGTAAATACTAGAGTTTTGTTTAAATAGTTATCGTTAAATGTTCTAGAATAAGGTAAGATATGGTCTATTTGAACTAAGTTATCTACATAAATGTCTTCAAGTGTTATTTTTTTTAAACTATATGGGCAATATTCTTTTTGCTCAGTCCATAACTTATATTTAAGAATATCGGTACTTGTTATCTTTCTTGGATCAGTAAAGAAACCTTTTTCAAATAATTCCTGACGAATTCTTTCATTATCACCTTGTCTTTCAGCTTGAGCTTTGGCAATTTTATTTCTTTCATCCATTGTTTTAGCTAGTTCTCTTGCGGTTTCAATATTAATTACCTTAGGAGTTCCATATTTTTTTATTATTGAGTTTATTACTTTTCTTGATTGAGTTAAAGATCTAATAACTCTTTGATTAGTAATATTGTCACATTTTGATATAGGAACAAGTAATGATTTTTTTTCAATATTTTCGGTTAAGTTATAATGATTATAACCTAGTTCTTCCATGGCCTTATCATAAGTTTTTCCTTGTTCCATAATTGGTATTAGTTTACGAATAATATCGGTAGACAGCATTAAATGGTCTTTGTAATTTTCAAGTAATTTAACAAAATTATTATCCGCATATTTATCATCTAAATTAGGAGAATTCTTAATGGCATTTATAATATCGCTGTTGTCTTTATAATTTGTTGAAAATAATACTAAGTCATCCAATGCTGAAATATTAGAAGATATATTATTCCATTCTTCTTTGCCAAATGATTTTGTTATGGCTTTTCTCAAATCATGATAGCCTTTTAGTTGAATAAAATTTTTAGACATTAATTGTTCATTATATAGTGTTAAATACTTTTTGGTATCATCTTCATTTAATTCTTTGATATCAATTTTCTCACTTGACGGTATATCAAGCACCTTGTACAAATTTTCAATTACTTTTTTAAACTCTTTAATATTTAATGACAAGTCCTTAATTTTAATATCTTGACCGATTACTTTTTGAACATCTAAATATGTAACTTGTGTTTTATTTTTTGCTAAATCCACTATTTTTGATATTTCAGGAGCTGTTAATGATTTGTATTCTCCATCTGATTCTTTATATCGTAAATTTACTAACTTTGATAGTGCAACAAAAAGCTCAGAAGAATAAGCATATTTTGGTGCTCTAGGCTGATTATCAAATTTGCATTTACCAACCATTCTTTCGATTAAGTTACCACCGTATTTAGAATCACCACCTGGACCTTTGGCATAACTTCTTCTAGAGTTATATATTTCTAAATATTTATTTTTAAATTCTTCGTTTATTGTTCCAAATTTTATTTGAGTATCTAAAACCAAGGTAATTTCTTTCAAATAATCTTCATTTTCGATGGACATTTGATAATTATTGGGACTGTTTTTAATTTTCTTAGAGAATTTTTCATCCTTAATTAACATTTCTGAAATAGTTCGATACTTTTTTTCAGCCATTATAACTTTATTTGCATCAATAGCGCTAAGTACTTTTCCGGTATCATTTTCACTTTTATCTTCTCTATTAGATTTGTATCCTCGTTTTTTAGCGTAATGAACTAAAAGTTCTAGCTGATTCATCGTTAGATAGTTTTCTATCTAAAGCTTCTACTTTTAACTTGTAAGGATCAGTGACATGTTCACGATAATAATTGTTAATCATTTTTATATAAATTTCAGTCAATTCATTATTTTTAACCGAAACAACGTCGCTTGTGACATTTCCTGATAAATATCCTTCTTCGTAAAGCAAATTTCTTACTCTATCAAGTCTAAATTCTCTTCTTCTTATTAATCTTCTTGAGCCTCTGTTTTCACGACGGGCT
>CALBBI010000060.1:0-1033 GCA_937926935.1 uncultured Bacillota bacterium | reverse complement strand
TGAATATCATGATTGCTCGTAAATCAAAATTCGAAGATTTATATAACGAAAGAGAAAAAGATATAAACTACTAGTACTGGAGGTACTCTTATGAAATATGATTTAATAATAATTGGCATGGGTCCCGGAGGAATCGCCGCTGCTATCTACGCCAAACGAAGTAACCTAAACGTTCTTTGCCTAGAAAGTTCGATGCCAGGTGGTATTCTAAACTACATTGATAAAATAGATAATTATCCCGGCTTACCAGAAATAACCGGAGCTAACTTTTCTTATCGTCTCTTAGAACAAATAACGGCTCTAGAAATCCCTTATTCCTTAGAAAAAGTACTTGATATATCAAAGAATGATAATACATTTACCATTAGCACAGCCAAAAATTCTTATGAAACCAAAAATATTATCTTAGCTACCGGTCGTCAAGCAAAACACCTCAATATTCCTTTAGAAGAAAAATTCTTAGGACGTGGTATAAGTTATTGTGCCGTATGTGATGGTGCTTTCTTTAAAGGTAAAGACATCGCTGTAGTAGGTGGAGGTTCTTCCGCACTTCAAGAAGCTCTATATTTATCTAAAACCGTTAGAAAAATCTATTTAATACACCGCAATGAGCATTTGAAAGCTGATAAAATATTAATTGACAAAGTTAAAAATACGCAAAATATTGAAATTCTTTACAACGAAGAAGTTACTAAACTTATTGGTAACGAGTATTTAGAACAAGTCGAACTAAAAAGTGGTCAAACTTTAGATATCCAAGGCCTATTCATATATATAGGATATACTCCAAGTACAAGCTATCTTAAAAACTTAGACATCGATATCGAAAATGACTATATCAAAACTGATATTAACCATGAAACATCAATCAAAGGCATCTATGCGATAGGGGATATCGTACCTAAAAAATATTATCAAATCTTAAGTGCCATGAATGAAGGGATGGAAACATCTTTAAACATCGCCGCCAAACTTAACTAGAAAAATGTATCGAAAAGATTTTACATTTTTCTTTTTTTATGGTACTATCTTC
>CALBBI010000059.1:0-6593 GCA_937926935.1 uncultured Bacillota bacterium | reverse complement strand
ACTCGAACCTATGACCCCCTGCTTGTAAGGCAGGTGCTCTAACCAACTGAGCTAAGCGTCCGTTTCAACAATTCAAAGTATATCATTACCGCTTTCAATTGTCAATAAAATTTTGTAAAGAATAGCACCTTTTTTTCATCAAGGTACTTATATCTTATCATTTTTTCATTATATGTCAATAGTTTCATTTTATTTTTTTGAATTTTTTAATAGTTCTCTTTAACTTTTGACCAAAACTTTCTTCCTCTTTTGTCTTCTTAACCAAAGCTAACTCTTCTTGTTTCTTAATTGTTGCCAATTTATTTAACGAAGAAATCTGCAATCCCAAAACTTTACATTCTTTTAATATCGCATTCTTATCAATTGGTTCTTCAAAACTTAAACCACTCTTATACTTTTTTAACAACTCAATTCTTCGCATTGTTAACTTAGTAATCAGCATTTCAACCTTCTCAATAGGCACATCTACATACTCATTATAATCAATTATAAAATCTAAGTGTCTTAACTCATTAATCTCATCCCTATTATCAAACCTTAAATACTGTTCATTATTATAATATCCAATTTTTCTCTTACTTATATCATTCAAAAAATAAGCCGGTAAAATACCCGAATGTACCAAATCTTTAACATCATTAAGTTTCATATATACACAATCATCTAAAACTACTTTCATTGTTAACCACCAAAACTAACATTTTACTACAAATTTAAAATTATTCAAGAACAAATTTCTTACACACCATAAACAATAACTTGAAGTCTAATGCCATAACCAAGACTTCTTACAACCACACCATCATCCGTTATATTTTTAAAATTACCACCTGTAATGTAGCCTGTAATCTTTAAATTACTATCCAAATACTTGCTTAACTCTGGTACCAAACTATCCGGCACAAAACCAACTTCCAAATAATTATCCTGATAATCACAAGCCAACACCTTTATCGCCTCTTTACCCCCAAACTCTATTCTTTCTAACCTAATATCGCCTAATTTTTGTTCATCAAATTCACCTAATTGATATAGCTTACTTTCCTTCATATCCGCAACATTTTTATCCAAATAAGCCCTCAAAGCTCCAACTTCCACCCCATTATTTATAATTTGCTTCAAATTTAATATTCTATCTTTAAAACTAATACCAACCACTTTAAACTCTTTTTGATAAACAATATTTTCCATTTTACTTCATCCTCACTAATTTATAAACATCTTCATGAATATCTTCAATCGTACGCATTTCATTATCTTTACTACATTCAATAATATTCCAATTCAAATATTCGGCCAACATACAAGCATTTTCATAAACTTTCTTCATAAACTCTATATCTCGTTCATGAATATCATTTTTTACGCCATCATTATCTACTCTTTTACTTCTTATCTTCGTAACCAAGTCAAAAGGAGCGGTTAAAAATATCACATTATCCGGTCTTTGTACACCAAGTTTATTATACTCATAATCCTCGGCATACGAAACAAACTTCAATCGCTCATTCATATCCTCAATTAAAGCCGCTTGATATAAAAGACTCGAAGTCGTATACCTATCAAGTAAAATAACATGTCCATCATTATACTTATTCTTTAACAAAGTCTGCCACGTAATAGCCCTATCCATAGCGTACAACCCATGAATAAAATAAGGCGATAACTCACTAACACAACCATATTCACCACTTAAATATTTCTCTACTGGCACCCCTTGATAAGTATTATAACTAGGAAAATGATGGGAATCTACAACATATCCATCCTTAATCAAATGCTCTTTTAAATAATTAAACTGAGTTGACTTTCCAATTCCATCGCAAGCCCCTTCAATAACTACTAACTTTCCCATATTAAACCCTCCTATCAAGCTTCTTAACTGGACCTAACTTACAATCACTTAGGCATTCATAATCAGGAAAAGTACATCTTGGGCCATGCGAATACTTTACAATATCACTAGCTAACGCATTATTATGATCTTCTAAATACTTTTTATATCTTGCCAAAGTATCCCTTGTTTGATGCATAATCTCTACTTGAGCCGCCGAACAAAGTCTTTCCTTACATTTTAAAATAAAATCTTTATATTTACCCATTTCACTAATTAAAATTAATTCTCCTTGCGGTGTAACCCATCCAACCTTATTTATATCTTCTAACCATTCATCTTTCAAATAACTGTCATTTTCTAAAATTGGTGGAACATAATACTCTTTCTTATCTAACATTTCCATTTGATAATCTAATGTTCTATGTCTTTGAGCTTGCGCAAGCGACGCAAAAGAACCCATATACGTTGTTTCATAAACATTACTAAATAACTCAGAAATTTGTTCTAAATTAGAACCAAAAAGAGATAACTTACGATGTTTTTCATTACTCATAAGTTCTGGTACTAAAACATTTAAACGTTCTAATTCCTTTAAAAACTCCCCCATCGCCTTAGACAACTTGCTTTCAAAGTAATTCAAATTATTCTTATTATCTTCAATATACTCCACCATCCATGAGGCCATATAGTTAATTTGTCTTAATGAAGTTGTATAAATCATCTGAGTTGGCATAAATACAGTAACTAGGTATCTAGCATTCTCTTGAGCTAACTTCTTTATTTTTAAACTACTTAAAATATTTCCATATTCTTTAGTTATCTTATTTTCAAATAACCCTAACCATTTATTATATAAATCAACTTCTTCCTTAGTAATTATAGAATTTTCTCCTGGTACTATCTTCGTATACCTAGCTGATTTCTCACTAGTTGTATATTGTTTTTCATTATTTAAAACCATTGCTAATATTTTAGGAATATTCTGAATATTAAAATTTATATAAGTATGATCATAAACACTATGATGACCATTATTTAACGTCATAAAAATTCTTCTATCAGTCTTTTCTTGAGGTTCATTTATTAAATGATTAAATCCTTCTTTATCATAACAAACTCCCGCAATCTTTCCTGATAAATTAAGTACTTCCTTGGTATTAAAAGTACCCTCTTCATTTAAATATAAATTAGGTAAAATATCTATTCTAATTTTTTCCATTATCTCTCCTACTTTCTTCTAATTGTCTATTATACCATTAATTTATATTTGTTAATAAAAATTTACCCAAAAAAAAGTACATCATTAGGTGTACTTCTATAATTATAAAAACCCCAATTAATGGGGTTAAAATCGCTAACTGGTGGCTCCAGCGGGAATTGAACCAGCGACACAAGGATTTTCAGTCCTCTGCTCTACCGACTGAGCTATGGAGCCATAATGGCGGTTCGTACGGGATTTGAACCCGTGATCTTTTGCGTGACAGGCAAACGTGATAGGCCTCTACACTAACGAACCATTGGTTGCGGGAGAAGGATTTGAACCTACGACCTTCGGGTTATGAGCCCGACGAGCTACCAGACTGCTACCATCCCGCGATAACTAATTTTAAATTGGCGGAGGAAAAGGGATTCGAACCCCTGCGCCGCTTTCACGACCTGTCGGTTTTCAAGACCGATCCCTTCAACCGGACTTGGGTATTCCTCCATGCATTTTTTTCAATGCATATTGATTATAACAAATTAAAATATAGGTTGTCAACTATATTTTATGAAAAAAATACATAAATTTGATAAAAACACTTGAAATTAGTAATTTTTTATATTATACTTAAGAAGTCTTATTAATTAAGACAGTGCCTTGCCCAAGTGGCGGAATAGGTAGACGCACAGGACTTAAGGCCTCTTACTAGAGATTGGAAGGCCTTGAGCACTAACTTGAGAAATCAGTTATGTGAATTTGCTCAAATTCGGGGAAACCTTACAGATAACGCTGATGGCAATCCCGAGCCAAGACTTATTTTAATAAGTAAGGTGTAGAGACTTGACGGGCAATACCTAAGTTAGTAATAATATGGTAAAGAGAAAGTCCAGACTACAAACAAACATGTTTGGTAACGAAAGTTATGGTAGTATGAAAATCCTGCGAGTGTTAAAGCTCGTGCCGGTTCAAGTCCGGCCTTGGGCACCAAATTGTAATTAACTCCGATATTATTCGGAGTTTTTTAGTGCTATTTTCATATTTTTATGTTAATATTATTGTAAGGTGATTAATGTGAATAGATTATTAGATTATCAAAAAGAAATATTTGATTTAGAACACACTATAAATATAATTAATTGGGATTTGCTTGTTTCAACTCCGAAGGATGAAAAAGATAGTGTAATTTCTTTACTTGGAAATTTAGAAAGTAAATTATTTAGTTTAGAAACTAGTAGTAATCATGGTGAAGTTTTAGATGCATTTATAAATAGTGATGAGTTTAATAAATTGGCTGATGCTGAAAAGCGTTATGTAAAGAGGATGTATAAGAATTATTTGAAAAGTGTTAAGGTACCACATGAATTTTACGTAAAATATACCGAGCTTTTGCATAAAAGTACTGCAGTATGGGAAGAAGCTAAAGAAAATAATGATTATGAGGCTTTTAAACCCTATTTAAAGGATGTAATTGAATATACTAAAAAATATTATGGTTATTTAAATAATGGTGAGAATTTATATGATACTATGCTTAATAGTTATGAAGAAGGATTAACTTGTGAAGTAATAGATAAATTATTTAATGAATTAAAAGAAAAACTTGTTCCTTTGATAAGTAAACTTAATAATAAAAAAGTAAATGTTAAAATGAATGCAAGTAAAGATGTGTTAATAAAGTGTGCTGAATTTATTTTAAATTATATGGGATTTGACATGAATAAAGGTGCTCTTGGAATTTATCCACATGGATTTACAGAAAAAATTGGCAATAATGATATTAGAATTGCTTTTAAGTTTACAGATAACCCATTTGATTTTGTGACAACTATTGTACATGAAGGTGGGCATGGTATTTTAGAACAAAATGTTGATAATAATTTAACTAAATATGAATGTGCAACTTGTGATGGTATAAATGCTTTACATGAAAGTCAATCAAGATTTTATGAAAATATTCTAGGAAGAAATATTAATTTTTGGTATCCAATCTATGATGAAGTTAAAAATATGCTTGGTCTTGATATTAGTTTAGAAGAATTTTCAAAAGGATTAAATTGTGCGATGCCTAGTTTGGTACGTACTGAGGCTGATGAACTTACATATTGTATGCATATTATTTTAAGATATGAAATTGAAAGAGATTTATTTAATGGTAATTTAAGTGTTGATGATTTACCTAGCGTTTGGAATAAAAAAATGAAAGAATATTTAGGTGTTCAAGTAACAAATGATAGTGAAGGTGTTCTTCAAGATGTTCACTGGGCTGAAGGCGCTTTTGGTTATTTTCCATCATACTTAATTGGTTCTATATTTGATGGAATGCTTTTAGATGCTTTAAAAAAGAATTTAGGTAATATTGATGAAATATTAAAAACAGGTAATATAAAAGTTATAACTGACTATTTATGTAAAAATATTTATGTAAATGGTGGAGCTTATACTGGTGTTGAAGTTTTGAAAAAAATGGGTTATGATAAAATTAGTGTGGAACCTTTAGTTAAATACTTTTATGAAAAATATGATAAATAGTTGGTGGTTATGAAAAGAAGTAGTGAGAGTTTATATAATTTATTTTGGATATTTATTGTTGGCTGTGTTGTGGGATGGTTTGTGGAAGGTGTATTTTCCCTTATTAAATGGAAAGAGTTTATTAACCATTCCGCAGTTGTAATTGGACCATTTAATATGGCTTATGGTCTTGGTGCTTTAATGCTTACAGCTCTTTTATATAAGTTTAGAAATGAAAAAAATATAAAAATATTTTTAATTGGGTTTATTGGTGGTTCTATTTTGGAATATATAATGAGTTGGGGAATGGAACTGGTTTTAGGGTTTACTGCTTGGGATTATTCTAATAAACCTTTAAATCTAAATGGAAGAATATGTGTTAGATATTCACTTTTTTGGGGATTTCTTGGTGTTGTATGGATTAAATATATTTATCCGTATATATCTAAATTGCTTGAAAAGATGGACAAAAATCTTGGTAAAAGATTAGCAATATTTTTAAGTATATTTTTGGTTTTTGATGTATTTCTTACAGGTGTTGCAATTAATAGAGCAAGAAATAAAGAAAAAGGTATTGAAGCTAAATATAAGTATGAAGAAGTTTTGGATAAAACATTTAATAAGGAATATTTAAAAAATATGTATAATGATAGTTGGGGTGATTAGATGAAAATTGTAGTATTTACTTGTAGTACAGGTGGGGGACATAATAGTTGTGCAAAGTATATAGCTAGTGAATTTAATAAAAATGGAGTTATTTGTGATGTAAAAGATTACATGGAACTTGCTGGGGAAAAAGCAAGCAAAAGAGCTGAAAAAATATATTTGGGTTCAACAAAAGGAAAAGGTAATATTTTTAAAACTGTTTATAAACTAGGTGAACTTTATAATAAAACAGGAATAAAGAGTCCAGTTTATGGTTTTAATAAAATGGTTGTTAAAAATTTAAATAAGTTTTTAGATGAAAATGGATATGATTTAGCAATTGGTACTCACGTATTTCCTTGTATGGCTTTAACAGAACTTAAAAAAAAGAAAGATATTAAG
>CALBBI010000058.1:0-11892 GCA_937926935.1 uncultured Bacillota bacterium | reverse complement strand
ACTGAATTAGCATAATAATTATCTGTAGAGCTTAAAGAAGCCATATTAACATAAGTCTTATCATTAACCATAGTCATAATATACTTAGATGCTAAAGTACTACCTTCTAACTCTTCTAAATTAAGACTATAAGCCATCATAGAGTTACAAGTATTATTAATAGTAAAAGTATAAGGAGTTAACTTCTTACCTTCTTCATTCATAATAGGAATTTGTTTTTCTAGCCTTATCACATTTTCTTCATTAGAAATAGAAAGATTTAAACAAGAAGACTTAACAATATTCTTATTAGTTTGACTAACATTTACAATATAATAAGCATAACTAATACCTACTAATAAAGAAACCCCAAATAATACCCCTAAAACACTTAAAACAATAATATATTTCTTATTCATATCTGTACACCTTCTACTAGTTTACCCCAAAATTACTAAAATACTCATAACTAATGCATAGCATTTTGTATGACATTCTACTTCATATTGAGTATAACACATAATATAATATTTTTACACAAAAACTTACAACACTTTTATTGTAAGAAGCTTTATCTTAATATAAAGTTTTTTCTACTTAGAATATTATTTAATACATATATTTAATAAGAGGTTAAATATATGAAGAATAACTTTTTAAGAGGTGCCTTAGTATTATGTTTAGGTGGTTTTATTACTAAAATATTAGGTTTTATTATTAAAATTATGTATACTCGTACTATTGGTACTGAAGGATTAGCATTATATACCTTAATTATGCCCATATATAGTTTAATTGTTACTATTGCTGGTTTTGGTATGCCTATTGCTATTTCTAAGTTAGTAGCAGAAGCTAAGACCAGAAGTAAAGTAATTTTAAGCCAAGGTATTATTATCTTATTAATTTTAAACTTTTCTATTATGTTATTAGTTATTCTTTGTAGTGATTTTATTGCTAATTTCTTACTTAACGAACCCCGAGTTAAAATCTTAATCATCGGTGCTGTTCTAGCCATGCCCCAAATGGCTTTAGCTTGTGTCTTTAAAGGATACTTCTATGGTAAACAAAGAATGCTTCCTAATACTATCTCTAATATTATTGAACAAACTATAAGAATAATATTTATTATTTTCTTCTTACCTTACTTTGTTAGTAAATCAATTATCCTAGGTATCTTATCATTCTTACTTATTAATATTCTAACTGAAACCGCTAGTATTTTAACCTTTATGTTCTTATTACCTAAAAATATTAAAATAAATATAACGGATATCAAATATAATTCTTACTATTTCAAAGATTTATTATTTACATCTATTCCCCTAGTATCTTCTAGAATAATTGGTAATATTGGTTATTTCTTTGAACCTATTATTTTATCTAAAACTATGTTATTTATTGGTTATACCCAAGAATTCTTTTTATTAGAATATGGTATTTATAATGGTTACTCAATTGCCTTACTTCTAATGCCTTCTTTTCTAATTCAAGCTTTATGTACTGCCTTAATTCCCGAAATAAGTAAATTCAAATCTCTTCATAATAAGAAAATGATTAAAAAAAGAACTAAAGAGGCTTTATTTAGTTCATTCTTACTTGGTTTAGTATCAACTATTATTGTCGTGCTAGGAAGAAACTTCTTCTTAAATCTAATTTATAATACTTCCTATGGTGCCGATTATATTTTCTATCTAGGTTTCTTCTTTCCCCTATATTACTTAGAAGCTCCTTTAAGTAGTATCTTACAAGCTCTAGGTTATGGTACTTATGCATTAAAGACTACTACTCTAGGAGTTATTATCAAGTTAGCATCAATGTTTATCTTCACATTATTTCATATTGGTTTATATGGTTTAGTTATTAGCGAAGCTATTGATATTATCTTTGTTGTTGTTTTCAATATGCGATTGTTATTAAAATATTTTAATAGTAGCAAATATTAATATATGATATATTTCATGCATTTGTTATCTTTTTGTGTATTTTATTCTTGCTATTAACATACTACCATGGTATACTTTTAGTGGAAGTACCCGAGTAGTTGGTGTGTTGCCTCAAAACTATACTTTTTTCAAGTATTAGAGAAGAGGTGATAGTATGAAATATGATTTAAATTCATTTATTAAGGATTGTATGTCTTTATTTAAAAGAATGTTAATTATATTAACTATTATCGCTTTTATCTTCTTATTTAGAGATAAAAGCAAATAGAAAAATACACCTAACTAATTGTTAGGTGTAACCCTATTTTAAACCGGTAACACCCAACAAGCCAAATTGGGTATTTCCTTTTTTATTATATGAAGTTTCCTTCATTCATATACATCATAGCACATTTCAAGTAATAATTCAAGCACATTTTGTTCACATTAAGTCAAGAACATTTTTCAAATATATGAGATATTTATTTATATCAAGTTATCATTATGCATATTTTGCTGATATAATAGTATAACCATAAAATACATAAAAACGCCTAACCAAAAAGCTAGACGTTTTATTAGTTTTACATCCAATTTCAACTAACATTGAATGCGGTCTTGTTTCTTATTTAATAGTTTTAAATTAAATGTTTATTTTTTCAGAGCTAGTCTTTATACAAAGGTAATATCGCAGACCTTCTTTAATTAAAGAACAATATTACCTTCAATTACATATTATCATAAAGCTTAAATAATAGCAAGTACAAATTTAACAAATATTACTCCGATTATAATAAAATAATAAAGCTAAATAAATACTAACATTAGTTGAAATTAATACATGCCCCGCAATTAAAGAGATTAATACTCCTAATATAAACGTATATTTATATACTCCACCTAGTTTAACATTTTTAACTGAGTTATACATGAAAACTATGTAAAAAATAAAACCTAAAATACCTAAAGTAAATAATATATCTATTAAATCTATCTCAATTCCTTTAAGGCTTGCTAACATCGTCTTACCAATACCAAAGACATAATAAAGTGGTTCTAATCCCTTAACCTCATTAAAAATATTAACAACAAATTCTAATCTACCACTAAAAATCATTTTATTTATCCCATAATAACTAAATATATTACTACTATCGATTTTAAAATATTCTAATGCTAAAGTAATATTCTTATATAACGGTGTATGAGGTAATATCAAGCCTCCCAGTATCAAGATTAAAACTACTCCCCCAATAAGGCCTATCTTATACTTCCAAGAAAATTTTTTATAATATTTATACAAAAACGGAACGCCAAAATATAATAATGTTATAATAAAACCTAAAAGCATCGTCTTCGTTCCCACTAAGTAAGCACAAATAAAGCTTAAAATAATCGTAACACCACTAAGAACATACTTTTTACATCTAAGCAGATAATAAAACACAATCGGAAACATTATAACCAATATCGCACTTATCTCATTAGCACCATAAAATAGCCCATAATACCCCGACTTTTCTGGGTAAAATTCCCAAGCATAATAGCCAAAACCAAAAATGAAAGGTCCAATAATCAAACTAATATAAAGATAATAGATAAATACCAGCAATTTAGTATTCAAATACTCATTCTTATACCCCTTAAAAAACATAATTAAGAAACCTAGATAAAACACCTGCATTAAATTAGCAACTTCTACACTTAAACTATTCTTAAATACTAAATACTGCATCGCTATTTCCAAAACACAATAAACTAAATATAAATAAATAATCTTTCTATCTTTCTTTTCTTTCCCTAAATAATATAAAACATACAAGAAAAATAACCCCCGTACTAAAGCGGATATTGATATAAAACTCCAATTATTCTTAATTTGAATACAAGTTAAAGCATCCAACAAAGGTTGACAAACTAAAAAGAGTACCAATAAATACTTTTTTACCTTATCTAACATGGTTTAACTCCTTTATCTATGTAATCTTCAATTAACTTAATCATATTATTAGTATTACTTTGATACTTCTTTGGTTTAAATTTATTTATCTTTTTTAAACATTCATGAAATTCTTTATTATCTAACGCTGTTAAAATAAAACCGTCCTTACTAAACTCCGTTGTTATCTGCAATTGATGGTCATTATTATGTTCTTTAAACTTAGATAAACGCGGTACAGCAATAATCTTCTTATCCTTCTTTAGCCCATCAAATATCGAGCCAACCCCACCATGAACAACCAAAAAAGATGCCTTATCAATTAACTTTTCTAACTCATCTTTAGGTAGATAATCAAATACTTTCATATTCTTAGAACTATATTCCGTATACCCAGCCTGAACAATAACCTCTTCTTTAATCGTTTTATTCTCTATTTCCTTTTCAACCATATCTAATAGTCTTAAAAAACTCTTATCTTGCGTTCCTAACTCTACTAAAATCATAACTATCCTTTCTAATATATCCACCCACCATAAGTTGCCTTAGGATATAACTCTAACATCGACGGCCACTGAACAATAAAAAGGTCGGCAAAATGATATATTAACCTTCCTGTTATCGTCTTCGTCTTAATGTTTGCAAATGTCTCAATATAAATTATCTTACTGCCAAAAATCTTGCCTAGACAACACATTGGTCCCGCCGTATGAGCCCCTGTAGTAACTATATATTTTGGTCTTAATTTAATAAAATAATATAAACTTATAAAACAGTTAGCCAGTAATTTAAAGGGATAAGATATTGGATGATCTTTCGTCCCATATATTAAATAATTAACCTTACCAGGATATACTTTCTTTAAATATTGATCTGATTTAGTATTCTCCGTAATAATATGATAATCATACTTAGAAAACATCTCTTTAAGCATTAACATTTCACTAAGATGTCCCCCTGTACTGGCAATAAATAATACTTTTCTTTTCATATAATCCTCTATCCTAGTAGTTTTATCCACATTTTTTTTACTTCATCTTTAGAATATTTTAAAGCCGTAGTTCTAGCATTTTTTCCTAACTCTTTAAGTTTATCAGGGTTATTTAAAAGCTTAACTGCCTTATCAGCCATTTCATGTTCATTACGATTATTAATTAAATACCCATTTACCCCATTATTAATTAACTCTTTAGCCCCTTCAGCACAAGAAAACGCAATTACCGGTATCCCATGACTCATTGCTTCAATTAATACTAACCCAAAAGATTCTGTATAAGATGTCATTAAGTACAACGAAGACTTTTCATATAACTTATTTAATTCTTCAAAATCTAAATATCCAGGCATTCTTACTTTCCTAGAAATATTATTATCTACGATATTCTTAAATATTTTATCTTTTTGACTACCGTCTCCTACTAAATTTAAATAAACATCTCCGTCTTTAAGTTCCATAAGTTTAAATACTGAAACTAAGTCTAAAAAACCTTTTTCTGGTTCTAATCTTCCAACACTAATAATATTTTTATTATCTAATTTATTTACTTTTTTAGGTAACGTTTCTAAAAAATTAGGTATATATTCTACTTGACACTTAATATCATTCTTTTTAAAGTCTTCACTATAAATATGTTTCAATTCTTTAGAAACTACCACTAACTCATCTAAATGTTTACAAGAATTTCTTACTTTTTTCATGATAATTTCGTCGCCATGAGGGTGATTATGTTCCCATCCGATTGCTCTAACTCCGGCATTGCGATACTCTCCTAAGTACTTATTAGTATAATCTCTCGTACTAATAATAATATCACTATCACAAGCATCTATCGCATCAATTAATACTTTTCTTTTTATTCTAAGAATATTTAAAGCCCTAATTGCTTCTTTAATTATTTTAAAGATATTAACTCTCTTAAGTGCATATTTAAAATCATTCTTATTAGGTACAACTTTACTTAAGTATCTTATATGAACTCTTGGATCAATATAGAATGCCGGCTCTTCATATAATTTATATATTGCTAATATTTCTACTTTATAAGTATCTACTAAACTATTAGCTAAAGCTGCAATACATTTTTCAATTCCTCCATACCCTAAATGTAATGCTAAAATAGTTACTTTCTTCATGTTACCACCTATCCATACTTTAATTATAAAGCAAATCACATTTGTAAGTAAAGAAAAAGTGAGCGCAAATGCACTCAAGTTTATTTTAAACTAGGTAATGTTTTTCCCGTTGAATAAATATACCAGTCATTTAAAGTTTTCTTAATTTTATTATATAAATATAATCTATACATAATACAATAAGGATTTCTTAAAATAGTATCAACATCTTTAAGTAAATTATTAATTTCTTTAGTAGATGCAAAAGCCTTAAAATAATCAATAAACCCCTCTAAATCATTAGTAAAATATAATCTTTCCATATCATGATAATTACTAAAGAAACTTTCTAACATTTTACTTATCCTACTTTCTAAGAAATAAGCTTTCTCCATATGATTTTTATATAATATCCTAGCCGTTAAAGTTTCTGTATATCCTTCATTTAACCCTATACCAAAATATTTCTTATTCTTGCCATGTGATACGGATAAACCAGCATAATCAATATCATTATCGTAGTCATAATAAGAAGATGCCATATGCATAAATTCATGAGCCATTGCCCCTTTACTTAAATAGCGAATTCTATTAGTGCTAACCATATAAGCTCCATCCATATCTCCAGCCATAGCTTTCAAAAATGGCATTTTTTCTAACCAAAGATCTTCTAAGTTATAAAACATATTTAAAGTTACATCTTGATCTATTTTACTTAAATATGTATACAATTTACTTGCGTATTCTCTTATATATTTATTCTCTTGCCATAATATCTTTTCTTCATTACTAAGCATATCATAAGTAGTTGGTATATTAACTGTTAATATAACTTTTTCCATACTTTGAAACCCCTTTAATGCTTTTATATTCTACACTAAATTTATCCAAAAGTAAAGTTTTTCTTATTTTGCTAATCTTTAGCTTGCTATTAGTATTAATTTATTGTATATTATTCTTACGAGGAAGTACTCCTTGAGATTTACTCATAGGTACTTCCTTTTATCTTACTTAAAAACACCTAACACTCAAGTTAGATGTTAATCTTAATTATTATCTTTTATCTCAAAATCTTCTAAAGTACCATTTTCGGTTAGTATTTTATTTACTTTACTAGTTGCATCGTTTAACTTATCACCACAAGTCTTAGCTAACTTCATTGCTTCACTATATTTACTAATTGCTTGATCTAAATCAACATTACCCGCTTCTAATTCCTTAACAATACTTTCTAATTCTGTTAATGATTCTTCAAAACTTTTACTTTTCTTTTCAGCCATTTAACTCATCCTTTCCTATTACACTACATTTTAATTTACCTTCACTAAGTTCAATATCCACTACATCTTCTAAATTAACATCATGACTATTTTTAATCACTTTACCATTAGATTTAACAATACTATACCCACTACTTAGCAATTTCATTGGGTTTAATACTTCAATGGTCTTTAGTAATAACTCATATTGATGTTTCTTCTTATCAAACATACTTTGAGGACTTATTAAAATCTTATTATTAATAACTTTTTCATACATTAACTTAGCATGATTTAATTTATTAGTCATATACTGATTTAAATAATCAATATAACTATCTAACTTTTGTTCTTTTATTTCATATAAACTCAAAGGATTTTTTAAAACAAATGAATTTTGTAAACTTTCTAACTTTATTCTATTTTTCTTAATAATATTGGTTACTGCTTCGTTACCTCTAATTTTATATTGTTCAATTAGACTTTTTAAATCAACTAAATTAGGTACTGCCATTTCGGCTGCTCCAGTAGGTGTTGGTGCCCTTAAATCAGCCACATAATCAGCAATTGTAAAATCTATTTCATGCCCAACAGCACTGATTACCGGTATCTTAGAGTTATAGATAGCTCTAGCTACAATTTCTTCATTAAACGCCCATAAGTCTTCAATTGAACCACCACCACGCCCACAAATAATAACATCTAAATCATATTCTTGAGCTTTATTAAGTTGTTTTACAATAGATTCTTTAGCACCTGTTCCTTGAACTAAAGCCGGAAAAAGAATAGTCTCACATATAGGATATCTTCTTTTTATTGTACTTAAAATATCTCTTATAGCTGCCCCGGTTGGTGCCGTTATAATTCCGATTTTCTTAGGAAACTTAGGAATTGCCTTTTTATGTTCTCTATCAAATAAGCCTTCCTTAGCTAATTCTTTCTTTAATCTTTCAAACTCCAAATAAAGATTGCCAATTCCGTCTAACTCCATAGAATCAACATAAATTTGATATGACCCGGTTGCCTCATATAAAGCAATACGTCCACTTACTAAAACTTTCATCCCATCTTCGGGTTCAAAAGCCACATTCTTAGCACTCGAAGCAAACATTACCGCCGCAATCCTTGAATTTTCGTCTTTTAATGTAAAGTAAAAATGACCTCTGGTATGATGTTTAAAATTTGATATTTCACCCTTCAAATAAACATGATTTAAATGGGTATCCATATCAAATTTAGCTTTTATATAACGATTTAAATCGCTAATTGTAACATACTTTATATCCATAATTACTCTTTTATCATTTTATCTAACACAGCGTTAATCATTTTTCTTACATCATCATCACTATATTTTTTAGCTAACTCAATTGCTTCATTAATTACGACAATTGGTGGTGTATCAGTATACTTTAACTCATAGATAGCCATTTTTAAAATAGCCGCCCCAGTCTTATCAATTCTATCGATACTCCACTCTTTCATATACTTATTAGCTTCCTTAATAATATCACTCTCATAAGTAATAACGCCATAAACAATATCTCTTACAAATTCATTATCAATATCTAAATTTTCTCTAATAATTTCTTCTACACTATAATCAATATTCTGTTTTCTATTAATATCAATTTGATATAAAATTATCATTATTTTTTCTCTAAGTTCACTTCTCGTTTTCATTGTAACCTCCTTAATAATTGTATCAAAACATTTATTTGCTAGTCAATTTATTTTTTATAATATAAACATGGTTTAGCAATTCTTCTTACTAATCCACCTCCAGTATAGCATTCATTAACCTCTCTAATCTCTGTCTTCGAACTATATGCCTTGCAAATTTTAACTCTGGCTTTTGTCCCTGATAAATCAATTATAAATTGATATGCTGGATAACCATTCTTATCATTTAAGTATATTAAATAATTTTCATTATTTCTTTTTACAACATCACTAATTTCTAAGTTAGCGTATTTATCTTCTAAGTTTAATCTTTCTAACACTTTCATAACATACATATATTCATTAAGTTTCATTACTTCACACTTTCTTTTTTATCCATTATTTCTTTTAATTTATATAAAGAATTTAACGCATCTATTGGTCTTAAATTATCGACATTAATATTCTTTAACTCTTCTTCAACTTCACTCTTAATATATTGAATTTCTGTTTTTACTTCGGGCTTTTGTTCTTCAGGTGCTTCTTCATCATCAAAGAAACTTACTTGTTCCACCTTTTTATTCTTCGTATCTTTGGCTTCATAAACACTTAAAATTTCACTAGCTCTCTTTAATAATTCTTCTGGCATATGAGCAAGTTTAGCAACATGTATCCCATAACTCTTATCAATTGGGCCACTTACTACTTTATGTAAGAACGTTACTTCACCATTCTCTTCATGAGCATCAACATGAACATTTTTAATTGTCCCCATTTCTTTTGATAGTGCGGTTAATTCATGGTAGTGAGTTGAAAACAAAGTCTTACAACCAATATTTTTATTAACATATTCTAATATAGCTTGTGCTAAACTCATACCATCATAAGTTGCTGTTCCTCGTCCTAACTCGTCAAATAGTATTAGTGAACTTCTAGTAGCATTAAGCAAGGCATTACATGCTTCTTTCATTTCTACCATAAACGTTGATTCACCCGATACTAAATCATCACTGGCTCCAATACGTGTAAATATCTTATCTATAATTGGCAATGTTGCTTCTTTTGCCGGAACATAAGATCCCATTTGAGCCATTAAGATAATAATTGCTAGCTGTCTCATGAATGTTGATTTACCACTCATATTAGGTCCCGTAATTAACAACGTATTAGTATTTTCTTTCATAATACAATCATTAGCGACATACCCATTTTTACTAACTACTTCAACAACTGGATGTCTTCCATCTTTAATTATTATCTCATGTTTATCAGTTAATACTGGTTTAACTAAGTTATATTCTTCTGCACATACCGCAAGTGATAATATTGCATCTAACTCACTAAGTATCTCCGCATCACGCTTTAATTCAAATATTTTCTTTCGTACCGTCTCTTTAATTTCCATAAATAACTGGTATTCAATATCAATTATTCTTTCTTCGGCATTAAGAATTAAAGCCTCTTTTTCTTTTAATTCTGGTGAGATAAATCTTTCACAGTTCGTTAAAGTCTGTCTTCGCTCCCAACCAAAATCCGTTTGAACCATCTTACTTTGTCCTTTAGAAACTTCAATATAGTAACCAAATATCTTATTATATCCTACTTTAAGATTTTTAATTCCCGTATCATTCTTTAGTTTTTCTTCAAAGGACGCTATAAAGTCTTTACCACCACTTCTTATACTTCTTAACTCATCTAAATCACTATTATAACCATTTTGAATTAAAGCTCCATCTTTAAGTGTTATCGGTGCATCAGGATTAATAGCTTTCTCTAATAACTCATAGATATCTCTTAATTCGTCTAACTCTTCATTAAACCCAAGTTCCTTCATATACCCCTTAATCTCTGGAATATAAGCTAAACTATTCTTAATTTGTAATAAGTCTCTAGCATTTAATGAACCCGTATTTAACTTACCACATAATCTTTCTAAATCATATACTTCATATAATTTTTCTCTTAACTGTTCTTTAATAATAAACTCCGTATTAAGTTTTTCTATCTTTTCATATCTCTTATTAAGCTCAGTTTTATTTTTTAAAGGATGTAATAACCAACTCTTTAACTTTCTAGAACCCATAGCAGTCTTACATTTATCCAATAACCATATTAAAGAGTAAGTTCTTTCTTTTAATCTTAATGTTTCAAATAACTCTAAGTTTCTAACTGTATGAATATCCATACTTAAATATTCATCTTTATCAACAATCTCTACATTAGTAATATGACTTAGATCTTTCATATTAGTAATTACTAAATAATATAGTAAATGTTTAATACCCATAATAATCTTACTATCTTTTATATCTTTATATAAGTATTCATAATCACTATCTAAGTAAGAATTACTATAACTTATTTCTATCCCATAAGTATTCTTTAAATCATTTATTAACTTAGAATTTTCACTATCTGTTAGTATTACTTCCTTAACTCCCAAGTTTAATATTTCATTCATTAATGTTATATCATCTCTTTTTATAGTTAAAGAATTCATTTCCCCCGTAGATATATCACTATAAGTTAGAACATAACTATTTCCAAAATCTAATATACTAGCTATATAATTATTATCTTTCGGTTTCATCATTTCATAATCAGTTAATGTCCCTCTAGATATTACTTGTACTACTCCTCTTTTAACCATTCCCTTAGTACTTTTAGGATCTTCTAGTTGTTCACATATTGCTACTTTATATCCTTTATCTATTAGTTTTTCAATATATGGTTTAACAGAATGAAAAGGAACTCCACACATAGGAATTCGTTCTTTTAATCCTGCGTTCTTTCCTGTTAAGGTTAGTTCTAGTTCTCTAGATGCCGTCTCTCCATCTTCAAAAAATAATTCATAGAAATCCCCTATACGATAAAATAGTAACTCATCTAAATGTTTATTTTTAATATCTAAGTACTGTTGCATCATCGGACTTAGTTCTTCATATTTTACTTCATTTCTTTTCATACACAAATCACTAACTTAGTATATCATACTTCTTGGTTTTTGGTACTTTTTCTT